>JAYSVZ010000393.1:0-5025 GCA_043718305.1 Planctomycetota bacterium
AAGCAAACATCACGGAAGGAGCGCAGGTTTTGTCATTTCACGTAACGTCAATCCTCCACAGATGATGAAAACCTGTCGGCTTCAGCGCGGAGTGTCAAAAAACCTAGTGTATTCGGGGTGAAGAACCAAGCGGGTGGTAGACATGCCATCGTGGTTGACGGCTTCGAATCCATAAACGGTGCGACCCATGTCATCTTTCGAGACCCTGGACCTGGATCGCATATGGCTGTTCCTGTGACCGAGTTTCTACAACAATGGACTGGCGAAGCCGTCTACTGGCTCGACTGATTGCCCGCGGATACACTGATCGAGATCAATGATGCCCTCCCCTTCCACGGTTCTGTTAAATCCCCAAGACTGGCTGGGGCGTGCGGTTTGTCTGAATGGTCGGATCGGTAATATCGGATTCCGGTCTGTGATCTATGATGATCCCGCTGGATCTTGGACCGATCAGCAAGCCACACAGGCATATCGCCAGGGAGTCGTCCTTCGCTTTCCTGGTCTGATGCGGGCCTTATATGCGGCATACCCCATCATGTATGGGACGCATGTATGGGAGATCAAGCGAGTCTGTGTGACCGGAATGATCCGTCGATCTACCGTCGACACTCATCGCTGGATGATAGATGACATTCAACACATCGAGTTTCTCCCTGGGAGCGGATGCCGCGAGACGGCACCGCAATTCATCACTCCGGAATATGTTCAACAGTGTCAACAGGCATGGATCGACATGGCAAAGCGGGAAGCGAAGGTGATGCCGGAACTCGTTCCCTGCATCGCCAAGTTCGAGCACGAAGCCACAGTTTGGTAGAGTCCCCCGTAACCTCCTGTTGTTGAACAACCCAGGCGCTCAAAGCAGCGTCTGGGTCACCCCATCGTGGAATACCATCGTGTCCTGTAAGCGTCATTGGAAGTTGATCTCTGTCATCGCCGTGTTGTTCTTACTGGGCGGTTTTTGCTGGTTCATTCGCCCGGAACCGGCGTTTGACATTGGCGGCGGATGGAAAGCTCGTTTGTGGGAAGCGGATGTCGGGGAACTCAGCCGCCCGTTTCAGAGCCATCTCGTTCGAGACCTGCTTCGATTTGCACCGCGTGGCCTTCAAAAGCGGATGTACACGAAGGACGGTTGCTATGTTCATAGAGATGACGATCAGTTGATTATTGCCTTTCAGGTGATCCCTCCTGATAACGAGGACTATGACAACATGTCTGTCTCGCCAGAGGTTCCCTTCCGGCCCGATATCGAAATCGTGGATTCGCAGGGGCGGGTCTATCGTCATCCGGAGGTGGGCTGCAAAATCTGTGGCCAACAGGGTTATGCGATCGTGCTGCCCCACGACACAGCCCATGAGCCAGAGCTTCACTTGCGAGTGATCGACCCGAAGACGAAATCAATCTGGGTGGAGAGAGTGGTTCCCAATCCGGTGTTTGGTAACAAGTAGCGTGCTGGTGGATCGAGGTCGCCATTTGACTCTCTTCCCCGTGTGGGTAGGATAGGATTGAGATTGAGTGTGGTGGCGGGGGCTGAATTGACATGCTCCCTCGCCCAGCCCCTCTTCCGGCAGACTGTTGAAGTCAGTGGCAAGGGCGTCTCGCCCATGCGATTTCCCAGGGATTCACGGGCGGGACGCCCGTGCCACGGGGCTTTTTCAACAGGCCCCCGGGGGAGAGGGGCTCCGGAAGGGTGTCGTTGAGTTCGCAGGAGTGTCTGATGTTCGGTACAAATTTCAGTGAGCTGTTCCTGCTGGGGATGGTCGGTCTGCTGTTGTTTGGCAGTAAGTTGCCGGATGTGGCGAAGAACTTGGGCAAGAGTTTTGCCGAGTTCAAGAAGGGGATTAGCGGGTTTCAGAGCGAAATCTCGCGTCCGACGCCTTCGTCGTACACGCCGACGCCGTCCGCCCGGCGACCGGAGCCGCTGGCCGATCTGGATGAGGACCGGCTCTCGGTGCCTCGGTTCGAGGCTCCCAAGTCCGCTCCGACGGAGATCGAGGCTTAGGTTGGAGTCCAGGCTTTCGCCTGTCCGGAGCAGCCTGAAGGCTGGACTCCAACGGCTTGTGCGTTCCGCGAGAGGTCGGACTGTTGCCGAAACGAATCGCGATCATCGGCGGCGGTATCAGTGGGCTGGCAGCTGCTTTGCGGCTGGGGGAACTGGCGGCTGGTTCTGAGTGCGAAGTCCTTTTGCTCGAAGCATCGCCAAAACTCGGCGGGCTGGTGGCCAGTGAGCGGATCGGGGACTGCCTGATCGAGCGGGGGGCGGACTCTTTTATTACGAATAAGCCCGGCGGGGTCGCATTGTGTCGGAAGTTGGGGCTCGAATCGGAGTTGATTGGCACCGATGACCAGAACCGGCGGTCATTGATCCTCGCTCGCGGAAAGCCGATCGAAACGCCCGAGGGGCTGAATCTGATCGCTCCCGGTGCCGCGTGGTCGATTCTGAAGACGCCGATTCTCTCTTGGCGAGGGAAGTTACGGTGTCTGCTGGAGCCGCTGGTGCCTCGGCGGGAAACGGAGGGGGATGAGAGTCTGGCCTCATTCACTCGCCGACGCTTGGGGCAGGAGTTCCTCGACCGAATCGTCCAGCCGATGGTCGGGGGGATCTACACTGCCGACCCGGAGAAGCTGAGCCTGGCGGCGACGCTGCCACGGTTTTTGGAGATGGAGCGGCGGTATGGGAGCCTGTTCGAGGCGACCCAATCTGGAGCTGGAGCGGCAGTGAGCGAGAAGGCCAGTGGGGCGAGGTACGGACTGTTTGCCTCGTTACGAAATGGGATGTCGCAGCTGATCGATACGCTAGCGGAGCGGGTTCGCAAAGTCGCTAAGGTCGAGACCGGAGCCATCGTCACAGCAATCACCGCGCTTTCACACTCCCCTTCCGGCCCCCCTCTCCCCCCGTGGCACGGGCGTCCCGCCCGTGAATCCCTGGGAAATCGCATGGGCGAGACGCCCATGCCACGGACTTCAACAGCCTGCCCGGGAGAGGGGTTGGGGGTGAGGGCCGCGCCACAAGAAAACTCTCGCAGTTCGACAGGCTGGAAGCCTATCCCACGGTACGAAATCACCTGGACCGACAGTTCCGGCCAACCGCACCAAACCCCAGTCGACGCCGTGATCCTGGCGACCCCGGCTTACACCGCGGGCGATCTCTGCCAATCGATCAATCCGGCAGCGGCCAGTGAACTCTCGGCCATCGAGTATGCCTCCAGCGCGATCGTGATTACGAATCACGCCCTGAGCGGGATCGGGCATCCGCTCAATGCGTTTGGTCTAGTCATTCCTGCGGTTGAGAAACGGAAGATCCTCTCCGTGTCGTTTCTCAACCGAAAATTCCCCGACCGGGCTCCACCGGGGCAGGTGATCCTGCGGACCTTTATCGGGGGGGCACTCCAGCCGGAGATGATGAATCTTTCCGATGGCCAGCTCGTGGAGACCGCACTGGCCGAGCTGCGATCGATCTTCGATGTTCGCTCGGAGCCACGGTTTGCCGTGGTGGCCCGCTACGATCGAGCGATGCCGCAGTATCATGTGGGGCACATGGACCGCGTCGCGCGGATCGAGGCGGCCCTCGCCCGGACCCCTGCGATTCGCATAGCCGGAAATACCTTGGGAGGGGTCGGTTTGCCCGATTCCATTCTCAGCGGTGAGAACGCCGCTGAGCGAATCTGGGCTGCCGTGACGGGGTGAAACCGGTTGCTTGAAAGCCACCGAGGGTTCTGTCATAACTCTGATCCATCAGCGGCAGAGGTGCGGATTTGCGCGCATCAAGGCTGCCGGGGAACACCCGACCAGGCGAGACACTGACGGAACCTGTTGCATGACGCCGCAGTTGGCTGCCACATCGATTGCTGATCTGCTCACAGATTGGCTACCCACGGCGATCGCCTCGCACCCCGAGGCGGTTCGGTTTCTGGCTGCAACGATCCATATCACGCTGCTGGCACTGTTCTTTGGGTTGCCAGCGTTCGCGTTCATTTGGGCGGAACGCAAGGTCTCCGCTCGAATTCAAGACCGCCTCGGCCCCACGCACTGCGGAGGCCGGTTCGGCTGGCTCCAGTCGCTGGCCGACGGCATTAAGCTGATTCAAAAGGAAGACCTCGCTCCGGCCGCGGCCGATCAGATGCTCTTCCGGCTGTCGCCTTACTTGGTGGTGGTCGCGTCGTTTGCCTCGTTTCTGTTCCTGCCGTTTAGTGATGGAGTCGTGGCGGTCGCCCTCGACTGCGGACTCTTCATCGGGATGGCGGTGCTGTCGCTTGAAGTTCTGGGAGTCGTTCTCGCGGGCTACTCCAGCGGCTCGAAGTGGTCGCTCTTCGGCGGGATGCGAGAAACCGCCCAGATGGTCAGCTACGAAGTCCCGCTGGGCATCACGGCGGTGATCCCCGTGCTGATCTGCGGGACGATGAACCTCAACGAAATCTGCCACATGCAGAGCGGTTGGTTCACGAATTGGCTGATCTTCCACAGCCCATTCACGTTCGTGGCCTTCTTTGTATTCTTCGTGGTCACACTGGCCAGCAACAAGCGGGCTCCGTTCGACTTGGCTGAAGCTGAATCAGAACTGGTTGGCGGGTTTCACACCGAGTACAGCGGGATGCGGTGGTCGTTCTTCTTCCTGGCCGAATACGCCAGTATGTACTTTGTCTGTGCCTTAGCGTCGCTGCTCTTCCTGGGCGGTTGGTGGACCGGGATTGCTCCGCTCGACTCGGCCTTGAGTTCGGTTCTGGATGGCTATCCGGGCCGCGTGTTGGGCTTGTTGGTCCTGGCATCGAAGGCGGGTTTGCTGGTCGTTGTTCAAATCTGGGTCCGGTGGACCTTGCCCCGGCTGCGAATTGACCAGGTGATGGAGACTTGCCTGAAGTATCTGGTGCCGATCAGTTGCTTCCTGTTCATTGGGTCGGTGGCCTGGCCGCTCTTTTGGCTGACCGTTTCAGGTCGACCGACGATGCTGTCGATCACCGATTCGATTGGGAACCGCGTTCAGGCGCTCCCTATCGTGGCGACTCCTCCAGCCCCTCGGGACACCGAGTA
>JAYSVZ010000394.1:0-5014 GCA_043718305.1 Planctomycetota bacterium
GCGACGCCCACCCCCAAACCCAGTCCCCACCCACGTCACCACCAAAACGCCAAGCCGCCTGACCCCCGAAACCCTGTCGGCTTCAGCGCGGAGTGTCCAATCG
Organism: Planctomycetota bacterium; assembly: GCA_043718305.1. Lineage (GTDB taxonomy): Bacteria > Planctomycetota > Planctomycetia > Planctomycetales > Planctomycetaceae > TH-plancto1. The sequence goes on from JAYSVZ010000394.1 coordinate 104, forward strand.
AAGGCGACATTCCTCTGCTCGGCGTAGGACTGCTACTTGGTAAGGAACTGCGGGTGGACTATCGAAATCTGAGGTTGTCGTTGGAACCGGTGGGCATTGAATAGAGAGCGTTCACGCGATAGTTAGCCTTCTTGTCGCTCCGATCTATCGAGGCGGTGCAGCCGAAAATGATCTTCTCAACGAGAGGTCTATTCCAGCAAACCTCACATGCCAAGGCACACAGGTAGGCTGCAAAGCCAGCCAACCTGTGCCACCCAGCCATCGAGTGTCTCCTCCCCTTCGGTCTCAAACTCCGGCTTGGGACCGAGGGGGCGAACGAGGTGGCAAACATCTGCGTGAGTCAGACATCCAGAACGATGCCTAGTTCACCCCGCCCATTGGGTCGGGTAATCCGTCGAAGACATTTTCGGAAATTCTTCACTGCATGACCTGTACAGGTCATGCAGTGAAGAAACCCTGCAACCGGTTGGCTCGCTGGGGACCCTACCGGTGTGCCCAATGCATGGGAGGTTCGCGCAGTGAGAAATTTCGCATCCAGAACCTCTTACGGCAAAGCCACCCCGGTAAATTCCCAAGCGAATCAACCGGGGCTACTCAGCTCAAGGACTCGGTCGTCGAGTGAAGTCGCGGCGTACAACAGGGATTGGCGAATGTCCTCTTCGTCCAGTTCCGGGTATTCCCGTAGGAGTTCATCACGATCCGGGTAGGTCGCCACAGCTTCAACGACCCGCCGGACCGTCAGCCGGAGGCCACGCACACAAGGCTGCCCATTCAGGCGAGCGGGATCGCTGGTGATGCGGTCGAGTTTCATGGGTTGACTCCTGACTTCGGGTGATTTTGAGGTATAGCATTCGACACATTGAGTCTACAGGACTGGTCGGGCGATCTTCCACCGCATCGGTTCAGCCCCTCAAAATGAACCGGATAGAACTCGCGAACGGGTTTCCTTGACTTCACACCTGGTCGTGGTATTATAAATCAACACCCACGGAGCATCCGTCATGAAACGCATCACCCGCGAGCGGCGGCTAACACCCCCAGCGGTCGCCAAGAACAAGGCGGTTCGGGAGCAGGTCGCCCACGAACTGCCCGAGTTAATCACGCGACACCAGGAACGGCGGGCGTCTCTGGATCAACTCCAAGAGTTGCTAACACACCTCAAAGCCGCCCGTGAAGCCAAGGGCCTCAGCCTCTCCCAAATGATGGAGCTGACGGGCATGGACAGCTCCGCGCTCTCGAAGCTCGAAACAGGGCAACGCGCGAATCCCACGGTCGAGACCCTTGTGCGGTATGCCGAAGCGGTCGGCAAGCGACTGGTGGTCTCATTGGCGGATGCGGCGTGATGAGGCTGTTGGCAAAGATGCGGTTCCGAATGACAACTGCTCGTTCACTTTTCCCGACCCCGAGAGATCACCGGTTCCACTGGGCGGGATTTGACCGCTCGTTTTCAAGTTGCGACGTTTCACTCAGTCCCCGACTCCGGTTGGGGCGGGCGGCCTCAGATCTGCGGCATTTCATCAGACCCCGCAACGCAACGCACTCCTCTCCGGATGGAATCGCTGCTCGCGTCGATCCGAAACAATTGTCTCCGTCGTCAATCTTGCTAGCCTATTCTGATTCAGGAGAACTGGACAGATCATGGCAGACTTCACCCCGACCCAAGGGCGCTATTTGGCGTTCATTCATGCTTACACCGCCCTGCATGGCTACCCGCCATCGGAGATGGAGATTGCCATCGCCATGATGGTCTCACCGCCGTCCGTGAACCAGATGGTGAAGATGTTGGAAAAGCGCGGGCTGATCTCTCGCCAGCCGGGTCGTCCCCGTTCGTTAAAGGTCATCATTCCGGAAGAAGAGATCCCCGCCTGGGGAACGCGAAAAGCGGCAACCCGAGGGGCTGTGACGAAGAAAGCCGCTTCGAAGCGGCCATCGAAGGCGGCCACCGCAGCGCCGTCCCTGGCAACGCTCTACTGCTTCAATGTCAGTCTCACGAGTGGCCCGGTGGGGCCCATGTTCCGCAGCAAAGTCGTCAGCCGCGACATCGAAATTCGCGGTGACCAGACCCTGGAAGATCTGCACGAGGCGATCTTCGACGCCTATGATCGGTTCGATTCGCACATGTATCAGTTCCAATTCGGCAAGCGCCCCCACGACCCCGCTGGACCGAATTACGGGATTCCCTTCGAGGAATCCGATGACCGCGATGCCACTCAGACGACGATCGACTCCCTCAAGCTGGACCCTATGAAGGTCTTCGGGTACTGGTTCGACTTCGGGGACGACTGGTTCCATCAGATCCAGATCGAACGGATCGACACAGCCATCCCAACGGTGACCTACCCCCGCATCATCAAACGAGTCGGAAAATCGCCCCCGCAGTATCTTGATGAAGAGGAGTGATCCGGTTGCGGCCTCGTAGGGCGGGTGAAGATTGCATACCCTTCGCGAGCAGTGATTCGGAAGTGACTTCTAAACCGACCACAATTTGAGCGTAACCGCATGCCAACATTCGTGATCAATTTTGGAGTCTGTTTGCTCGTCACGACGGCCTCGATCTGGACTTGGGCGATCTGCCTGCGAATCGGCTTGCGTTGGTTCAAGGTGGAAGGGATCACCACTCGCCAACTCTGGGTTGCCACCTGGCTGAGTATTTTGGCGAGTATTGTGGTCGTGATCGGGAAAGGCTTTCTGGAGCCATCGGTCACTTTGAAAGCTGCTCTCTGGCGTGAAATCGGGACCGTGGCTGCCAGTGTTGGAATCACCACGTTGGTGATCAGCCGAGTCTTTGCAATCCACTTCGGACGGGCTTTGGGGGTTTTCTTGCCGACCCTGCTCGCGAACTTGGCCAGCTTGGCGGTGATGGTATTTCTGGTAATACCCTATTGCTTTGAAGCGTTCGTCTCACCAACAAATGCAATGGCTCCTTCGATACGCGGCATGCATTTCCGGGGAATCTGCCCAACCTGCGGGGAACCCTGCATTGGGACATCGAACGTGGAGCAGTACCGATTCACTCATCAACCCGAACCGATGATCTGTAGGCGGTTTCACGTTCACCCCGTCGAAACGCCGCCGCGCGAGGTCTATCCCAGTGATCGATTCATCGTCTCCAAGTACGTGAAACCCAAACGCTGGGATATTATCGCCTTTCGCTACCCCGAAGAGCGGTCCATCAAATACCTCATGCGATTGGTCGGTCTGCCCGGAGAAACGATTGTCATTCGCAACGGCCAAGTCTTTGCAAATGATCAACTCCTCACGCCGCCGCCGCATCTCTCGGGGATTGTTTACGAATCCGAATCGACTTCCTTTCACCGGGGATTCTCTGGCACGGAATCGCTTCCCGCAAAGCTGGGGTCGGCTGAGTGTTTTGTGCTTGGGGATTTCTCCCAACGATCAAGCGACTCTCGGTACTGGACGGCGGGAGTGGAAGGGCATCCCCCGTATGCAGTCCCGGAAGCGGACATCCTCGGGGTCGCGACGCAAATCTACTGGCCGCCATCCCGCTGGATGAACCTGCCATGAGTTCTGGAGTGGTTGGCGATAATGCCGTAGTCAGCGGCCATTCGCCCCGCGCGGGGTGCCACTGGCGAGGGCTTTGGTTCGCCAGTGTGATTCGCAGTTGAACGCCCCTCGGCACTGGCAGCCCAAAGCGACTGCCAGTGGCACCCAAAATCAACTCTCTGGTGGTGGAGGGGCCTCGGTTGACAGTGCCACCGGTCGCTGACGACGGCGAAGGTTCTCTTTGCGGTCTGTGGGGGAGTGGCTGTCGCCATCCATGGTTATCCTCGATTTACTCGAGACATTGATCTCTTGATCCAGCGGAGCGATGAACAACGTGTCCGTGAAATCGCCTGTGGTTTAGGATTCATACTGGAAGGCGGGCGGATGCCTGTGGAGGATAACCCCGCATCTGCCTGGGAACTCGCCCGCGTCTTGAAAGTGATAGGCCAAGATATCCTGGCATTGGACCTGTTGCTGGTCGGCCCCGACATTCAGTCCGTCTGGGAAAGCCGTCTGGTCGCAGAGTTCAACGGACGTCTGATTTCTGTCGTCTCTCGCGAGGGCTTGAGAACTCTCAAACTGATTTCCGGTCGGAAACAGGATCTCATTGACCTTGAGCTACTCGGACTGGAACCATGACCTTACCGCCTCAGATCCCTGATCCTCGCAACGCGGACATGCCTCCCGAGGCGATTGATCGCCGCCTGAGTCATCTGTCTCAGCTCTATCGACTGGGCATGGCACTCCGCGACGTGAAATGGCACGGGCCAGCGAGTGCATCAGCTCCGTCGGCAGCAGCATGTCCGGCTGGCTCGGAGCGGTGAACTACGGAGTGATCGTGTCGAACGACGACGGGGGCAGAATAAAGCAGAATAAAGCAGAAGCAGAATAAAGGGTCAGGAAGCAGAATAAAGGGGGGAAGCAGAATAAAGGAGCAGGTCTCTTTTTACCCTCTTACGATGATGCCCTCGCCGATTTGACGCAGGCATTTTACAACGAAATCCTCGCCCCGTGGGTCGTGATGGCCGATGCGTGTTCCAACGCTTCGGCCGCCTTGCGAGTTGCCAACGCAAATGCCAAAGCTTCGGCAGTCTCGCGCTGGGCGGCGATCGCGAATACTCCCTATGCCGCGTACGAAGCTGCGCTCGAGGCCGCCTTCGCAGCCGACGTGGGGCGAGTCGCCCCGGCGGAGGCGATTCGCAATAACGAGGGTCACGCGGCAACAAAAGCTTGGTATGATGCGGTCGTCCCGGCGTGGGTCACGTACTCGAAAGACGTGAGTACGCACGGACTCGACCAGAGCATCACCATGGCCGGAGCTGTGGTTGTCGGCCAAGGTGCAGCGCGATGCGGTCTTCGCCGAACTGACACGGACGATCTGCAACCTCGACACGCGACAGCTGGGGC
>JAYSVZ010000395.1:0-5008 GCA_043718305.1 Planctomycetota bacterium
GCGCGGGTCCAGCCGCGTTCGACCATCCGCGCCCGCACTGCCTTGAGTGCCAGCGGCCCGAACTCTTTCGCCGGGGTCAATCCGTACAAATCATTCAGCGGACGCATGGTCGACTTGAACATGTCAATCTGGCTGGTCGGTTTGCCATTCTTGACGTAGTGGGTTTGGGCGTGTCGCAGGAACACGAGGCACAACTCACCGACCGTGGGACCGGGATCAGCCTGAGAATCATTTCGTGGAACTCTTCCACGATTCGAATCGGCCAGCGGGTCAATCGGGACCCCTCCCGCCATCTTGGCGAGGAGTTCACCGTAGCGAATCCGGGACTGGTCCGATCCGTAGGGACCAAGGAGGTACCAAGGAGGTAGTCGTGTCCGCCGATGCGAACGCGAGCCTGACCACTGGCCTTGTGGAGCAGATACGATGGAAAATCGTTGGGTTGACGTGCCATGTGCGGGACTCCGATTCATTTCGTGGAACAAGTTCCACGATTGAAACAGGGTTTTCACCGCACTGACGAACGTCGTCAGGTATCGTAACTCACGATCCGGTCAAGTCTTCTGAAGAGTGGGCGTTACAGGGATCGAACCTGTGACCCCTTCCGTGTGAAGGAAGTGCGCTAGCCACTGCGCTAAACGCCCAAGAACTTCATTGTACGGTGATGCATGGATCTGATTCAAGGATGGCAGAAATGATCCGCCGCCTCTCGCCTCTCGCCTCCCAGCCTCCCAGCCTCTCAGGGAACTTGGGGCAATCTTACGACTTCGTCGTCAGTGGGATCACTTCCGGCAATTCCGCTTCCGGAGGAGTCTCTTCCAGGGGTTGAGAAGGGGCAGCGGCGGTCGCACTGGCCATCTCGCCATAGGGGAGCGGGAAGCTGGGCATCCAACCGAGCGGGAGGGTGGTCCCGGTGATCCAGCGGGCTTCTGGAGAAGCGAGGAACGCCACAGCGGCGGCCACATCGTGGCCTGAGCCGACGCCCAGCGGGTGCGACGGTGCGAGGAGGGCTTCCATTTCAGAAGCCGAACTCTTGATATGCCGCTGCATCATCGGAGTAAACACGAGGGCGGGGGCCACGGCGACGACCCGTTGCCGTTTGGGTGCGAGTTCGGCAGCCAAAGACTGCGTCAGTCCGATCAGCCCCGCCTTGGTCGCAGAGTAGGCCCCGAACCCACCACAAGCGGCCATCCCGAGGACCGAGGCGATATTCACAATCACCCCATCCGGCTCGGTCAGAACCGGCAATGTTCCTCGAATCATTTTCATCGTGCCGAGCAGATTGACATCGAGCAGCCGCTCCCAAACATCATCGCGGCCGTTTTCGAACTCGTGGACATCTTCGATCCCGGCGTTGTTGACCAAGATGTCGATCTGGCCCCATTCCGACATCGTGGCATCGACCGCTTCGCGAATGGAGGCTTGCTGGGTCACATCGCACTGGCAGTCGATGACGGCCCGCTCGCGGCGGGTCAAGCGGTTAATCAACCGCGTCGGGCGCTCCATCCACAGAATCGCGACAGCAGCCCCTTCGTCCGCGAGCCGTTCCGCAATCGCCCCGCCGATCCCGCGATCGCTGACGCCGGTCACTACGGCCACTTTGCCTTCGAGTCGCTTGGTCACGGGGGAGCCCGAAAAGGAGAGGTGACGGAATCTGGGTCGGTACGCACCGGGAGATCATCCGCACTTTCTGCCGATTTCGTGATTGTCCGTGCGAAAATCGAGAAGTTCAAGACCTTGCTGCCCCAGTTTCTCAGAACCGGTCTTGAGACCCTTGTTTCTGCGGGTCTATCCTCATGGTCCCTTCGACCACTCCCTCCGTATGACCCTCACGACCCGTCCATCCGGACACGTGGGGAAAACAGTCATCCGGAGCCCCGTCTTCAGGACTCCCCGATGCTCCGATTCTCCGCTGCTATCCTGATCACCCTGGGGTTGCTCTGCGATGCCGCGTGGGCCCAAGAGCTACGGGTGTACACCACCGTGAGTCGCGGAGAGGCCAACAGCCAACTGACCGAGATCGGCCACAGCTTGACCCTGTTTCACAACGGCAAGGTCTACGACTTCATGGAAGAAGTCGGCGAGGTGGTGATCTACGAACCGATGAACAATCGGTTCATCTTCATGGACGGCAACTACCGGGCCTCGGAACTGAAGGTCGAAGAGTTGCGACAGTTCTTAAAAGTCGCCAAATCGGAGACGCAAAAGTACCTGGGCCAACTCGAGCAAGATGGGTCTCCACTGGCCATGAAACAGGCCAACGCCATCCGTTTCGAGACCGCCCCGACGTTTCAGGAGAAGTACGAGCCCGCCAAGCAGCGGCTCTTGCTGTCGAGTGATTTGATTCGCTACGACGTGACCACGACCGAGGGAAAAGATCCGCAAGTGGTGGAGAAGTATCTGGCCTACTCCGATTGGTTCGCGAAGCTGAACCACATTTTGCACTCCCAGTCGTCGTCGCCGGAACCGCGAGTGGTACTCAATGCCGCGTTGCGCACGCGCGGTCGCTTGCCGCTCAAGGTCGACCGCTTGATGCGGATCGATGGCGAGGTTCGGCTCCAGGCGGAGCATCAATACGGCTGGGAATTGCAGTCAACCGACCAGCGGCACATTACGAAGTGGGAGGCCCAGATCGAGTCGAAGGATGTGATGTGGGTCTCGTTTCGGGATTACCAGAAGAAACTACTGACATCGCGGTAATCTGAGTTGCACGGCCAAGCCAAGAATCGGGGTTGGAGTCCAGGCTTTAGCCTGTCCGGAACAGCCTCAAGGCTGGACTCCAACCCCTACATTTCGCCTTAGTCAAGCACTAGAACATTCCACGATTGGGTAGGGAGAGGGGAGCAAGAAGTGCTGCTTGGCAGGCACTCGTTCGCAAGGTTACACCCCGAACAACGGGGCGAATCGGCTTCGCAAGTGTGTCAGCAGCGGCTCGGCGGAGAGCGGTCGACCGGTCACCTCGACGACCAGATCCGAGGCCCGATTCATCAGCCCGTGCCGATGAATCTTTTCGTTGAGCCATTCCTTGAGCGGCATAAACTCACCCCGCGCGAACATCGTCGAGAGGTCACCCAGCTCGGTGCGAGCCTGATCAAAGAACTGCGATGCGTACATGTTTCCTAGGGCATAAGTCGGGAAGTATCCCAACAATCCCGCGCCCCAGTGGACATCCTGCAAGCAGCCGAGCGCATCGTTCGGCGGGGTCATGCCGAAGTATTCCTGGAACCGTTCGTTCCACGCACCGGGGACATCGGCGGGCTTCAGATCGCCACTGATGAGGGCCTGCTCCAGGTCAAACCGCAGCATGATATGCAGGTTGTACGTGACCTCATCCGCCTCGACGCGAATCCACGAGGGGCGAACATCGTTGATGGCGAAATGGAACTGATCGAGCGAGACATCGCCCAAGGCTGCCGGGAACGTGGTGCGGGCCTCGGGATAGAAGTGTTCCCAGAAGGCGCGGCTGCGACCGACGAGGTTCTCCCACATGCGGGATTGCGACTCGTGGATGCCGAGCGAGGCCGCCTCGCCGCACGCCAGACCGAATTGCTCGGTATCGAGACCTTGTTCATAGATCCCGTGCCCCGCTTCATGCAGCACGCCGAAAAACGCCCCAGGAAAGTGGTGCTCGTGATACCGCGTCGTGAGTCGGCAATCCCCCGGCCCGATCCCGCTGCAAAACGGATGAGCCGATGTATCGAGCCGACCGCGATCGAAGTCGAAGCCAATCGCCGCTGCGGCTTTCTTCGCAAACGACTGTTGCCTCTCGATGGGGTAGGACCGCGTGAGAATCGACGGATCGGGCCGTCGCGGGGCCTCTTGAATCGCCGCCACGAGCGGCACCAATTCGCGCCGCAAGGCGGTGAAGACCGTCTGAATCTCAGCCGTCGTGGCTCCCGGCTCGTAGTCATCGAGCAGAGCATCGTACAGCACTCCCGAAGGGGCACCGACGGCTTGGGCTTCTTGCCGTTTAAGCGCGACAGTCTTCTCTAGCCAAGGGAGAAACTGAGAAAAGTTCTTAGCCTTCTTGGCACTGACCCACGCCTGCTGGGCGAGTGTCGCACAGCGGGAGAGTTCCTCGACGAGCGACTGATCGAGCTTTGTCGCCCGGTCGTACTTGCGACGGGCCTCGCGCAGATTGGCGGCGGTCATCGGATCAAAGCGCTCCCCACTCGATGCAATTTGAGTGAGCCAATCGCCGATCCGCGGTTGAGTCGCCCGCTCATGGGCCAGACCCGCCAGCTGCGCGGACTGGTCCGCGCGATGCTCGGCCCCACCGACGGGCATGACCGACTGCTCGTCCCACCCCAGAAGCCCGAGGGTCGAGCGAAGCAAGGCAACCTGCCGCAGTTCCGCGAACAGCGACGACACGGCAGGGTTCGATGATGTCGACACAACCACTCCTTCGGGGGCATTTCGCCCGATCACGTCCTTGTTCCCGGTCGGAACCACCGATCGGGTCTGGACTGTACTCGCGATGTCGGGACCATCGCAACCACTGACGGATGGCTTAATCTTTCAGATATGGGCGAAACCAAGCGGGCCATTCTTCGGTCGCCCTTCTCCAATCCACGGGGATTCCTTCGACTCCCACATGGGCCGCCACGATCCCTCCGACAATAGCACAGTTCGTGTCCATGTCGCCCAGTGCAGCCAGGCGAGCCGGGCGATGTCTGCCGAATCGAGCGATCATCGGTCACGTATCCGGCCCGACATTCTCGGATCACTGGGGAGACGCCTGGAATACCAGTCGCGACGCAAGCCCCGTTCAGTGACCCCGCCACTGGGCTTGCCCCAGTGGTTCCCGCGCTTGTGCGCTACCATCTGAGCGAAGCTGTCGAAGCAGCCTCCAATTCGATATCACTCCTGTAGCGCACCAGCGCGGGAACCACCCCGGCAAGCCCGGGTGGCGGGAGGGAGCACTGATGACGACCCGAACACCGATCTATTGGCCGCAATCGACAGCGGCAGCATGGCAACTGGACTGGTCGCTGACGGTCTTCTGGCGAAA
>JAYSVZ010000396.1:0-16592 GCA_043718305.1 Planctomycetota bacterium
TGTCGCGAGCATCGACAACCAGGGAACCAACGTTCCGCGCGGCCGAGCCTGGCGGAAGCTGGTTCATCGCCAGATCGGGATACTGGCACCCGTCGAGCAAGCGGACGCAGTCCGTCAACTGCTGGCACGTTGGTCGTTTGTCGATCCGACGCGCGTCGGCATCTGGGGTTGGAGTGGCGGAGGCAGCATGAGCCTCAACGCGATCTTCCGATACCCGGACCTGTATCGCACGGCGATTGCCGTGGCCCCGATGGCCGATCAACGGCTCTATGACACAATCTATCAGGAACGCTACATGGGGCTGCCGAGTGAGAACGCGGAAGGGTTTCGCGAAGGGTCTCCGCTGACTCACGCTCATCAGCTGCGCGGCAACCTGCTGCTGATCCATGGCACCGGGGATGACAATTGCCATTACCAGGCGACCGAACGGCTGGTCGATGAGCTGATCGCCAAGGGGAAGCACTTCTCGGTTCTGCCTTACCCGAACCGCACCCATGCGGTGAAGGAGAGGGACGGCACCGAGCGACATCTGTGGAGTACGATGGCCCGCTATTTCCAGGACAATTTGCAGTCCCCCCACGCTCCCCAGCCCGAACCGGCTCCACCCGCTTCGACCGCTCGCCCCAAGCTGCAAGTCATTAACGGGACCGACAGCCCGGTCGATATCTTCTGGCTGAAGACCCCGAACGAACGTGTTCCCAATGGTTCAGTCGAGCCGGGCAAAGACACAATCCTCACCACAACCATCGGCCATCGTTTCGCTGTCGTAAGCCGGAATGACAAGTCCGAGTCGATCGTGACGAATGAGGTACTCGTCCAGGCGTACCGCGTTGGCGGCGTCCCAAAGTTCTACTCCCAACAGGCGAGTGCCGAAGGCTTCCCCATCGTCGCCTCAGCGAAGGTGAGCCCGTTCGCGCTACAGGAAGCGGTCTACATTATCAACCGCATGCTGGCCAAGCGGCCCGATGTGCGAACGGCGATGACCAAGAGCGGCGCGCGGTTGAGCATCTTGGCACACAACGAGTTCACGACCGACCAGCCGGAGTGGGCCTGGCTGGGCGATGTGCCGGAACCGGGGTTTGAGACCATTTCCGCTCGCGACTTTCGCGATGCCCGGGCCCGCGGCATGGGTGGCAGCGAGACCGACCCCTACTGCTCATGTGCCGAGGAAAACCTGCTGGCTTACGAGGGCGATCCTTACAGCACAGAGAACATCCTGATCCACGAACTGGCCCACAACATCCACCTGCGCGGGATGAGTAACGTCGACCCGATGTTCGATTCACGCGTTCGCGCAGCCTATGACGCGGCGATGGCCGAAGAACTGTGGAAGGGGAAGTACGCCTCCGTGAACCATCACGAGTATTTCGCCGAGGGAGTTCAATCGTGGTTCGATGACAACCGCGAGAACGACCATGACCACAATCACGTCAACACGCGGGCTGAGCTGAAGGCGTATGACCCACGACTGGCGGCGATCTGCAAGGAAGTCTTTGGCGATACGGAGTTCCGGTATACCAAGCCCACCACTCGCCTCACCGGGCATCTCGACGGGTATGATCCCTCGAAGTCGCCGAAGTTCGTGTGGCCCGAGCGCCTCCACGATGTCAAAGCGAAGATTCGCGCAGCAGCTCAACGACGCAGCTCTCCCACCAAGGATGGAGCGCAAAAGTCGGAGTGAATCATCAGACTTACCGTTCCCCATCCGCAACTCTCTGACACGCTGAAAACCTTTCGGGAAGCAAACTCATGAACTCCACCATTTTTCAGGGCTGTATCCCCGCTCTGATGACGCCGTGTCAGGCGGATCGCACGCCAAATTATGCGGCCTTGGTGAAGAAGGCCCAGGCCCTGATGGCGGCGGGCATGCATGGAGTCGTCTACTGCGGCTCCATGGGGGACTGGCCGCTTCTGACAGACGAGCAACGCCAGACTGGTGTTCGCCAACTCGCCGAAGCCGGAGTCCCAGTCATCGTCGGCACGGGGGCTCAGAACACCGCTCAAGCGGCAGCACATGCGGCACATGCCCAGCGTGTGGGAGCGAAGGGGTTGATGGTCATTCCCCGCGTTCTGTCGCGCGGGACATCTTCCGCCGCTCAGCGGGCTCACTTCGCTCGCGTACTGGGAGCGGCCCCGAACCTACCCGCTGTGATCTACAACAGCCCCTACTATGGGTTTGAAACCAAGGCCGATCTGTTCTTCGATCTGCGGCGAGAGTATCCGAATCTCGTCGGCTTCAAGGAGTTTGGCGGTGCGGATTCCCTAAGCTATGCAGCGGAACACATCACCCATGCCGACAGCAACGTGCTGCTGATGGCAGGCGTCGACACGCAGGTGTGCCATGGCTTCATTCGTTGCGGCGCCGTCGGGGCGATCACCGGAATCGGGAACTGCCTGCCTCGTGAGGTACTACACCTGGTCGGACTCTGCAAACTGGCCGCAGCTGGGGATGTGGACGCGCGGCGGCTGGCCCGCGAGTTGGAGGATGCTCTGGCGGAACTGTCGCAGTTTGACGAAGGGCCCGATCTGGTCTTGTACTACAAGTACCTGCTCGTGCTGCTGGGTGACAAAGATTACGAGTTGCACTTCAACGAATCGGACCGACTCTCGCCGAGTCAGAAGCACTTCGCCGAGGCACAATTGAAGTTGTTCCAGCAGTGGTGGAGCCAGTGGCCGGGCAAGTCGTATCGCAGCTGATCGCGTCTAGGAACCCCGTCTGAAGTCTCCGTTCGTACGCCAGGATCACGATGCTGAATATTCGATCAATGGGTGGATCACCTCAGTGGAACTTCATCATCCACCGAATCCGTGCCGTGCCATGCTGGCGGCACTGTTCTTCCTAGCCCTGCTGGCGAGCGCTACCTCTGCGGACCCCGGTAACGCGGCGCTCTCGGGGAACCATCCGTTGACAGAGGCCCAGGCGGGGCAGTTGCTGATCTCTGATGCTGCGCTGTGCCGCCTGTCACAGTGGAGTCGAGCGAGACTCACTACGAGAGAAAGCGGCCCCGGATTTGGCCGAAGCGGGCGCGAGGATTTCGCCGGAGTACCTTCAACGATTCTTGGCCTCTCCGTCGTCCGTTCATCCCGGAACGACGATGCCGGATGTTCTCGCGTCGCGACCAGAGGCGGAGCGAGCCACGATCGCGGAGGCACTGACTCACTTTCTGATCGCACAGTCGAAGCAGCCCTTCCAGTCTGAGGCTTCTCCCCTGGCGAATCTTCCAGACGGCAAGGAGCTGTTTCACTCGGTCGGATGTGTGGCGTGCCATGGTCCCCGAGAAGTGGTCGTTGAGACACCGGTGGAGAAACGTAACGACGAGGACGATGAGGACCGGCCCGTCATCCAGAAGAAAGTGTTCAAGCCGATCGCGGTCAACCTCGGGCATGTTGCGGCCAAGTACAGCGCGAAGTCTCTCGGTGAGTTCCTGTTTCAGCCGCTAAAGGTCAGAAGTTCCGGTCGCATGCCGGACATGAAACTCACACCCGCCGAGTCGCAGGCGATTGCCCGCTACCTGGTCGGGGAGAAGTCACAACCACCCGCAGCTCTTGTCTCTCAAGAATCACTAATCGCGAAGGGCAAGCGGCACTTTCAGGAACTGAACTGCGCGGCGTGTCATGTGCTCAGTGGTGTCCCGGCAGCTGCTCCGAGTGTGTCTCTGAAAGGCGCGGACCTGACTCGTGGCTGCTTGTCCCAGACGACTGGCCGCAGTCCCCAGTTCCACCTCGCCGAAACGCAGATCCAGGCGATTCTGGCTGCACTCCGCGCAGAGTCCCAGACTGACTCAGAACAGGTTGGCGTTGCGAAATCACTGACTTACAATGAAACCCGAGCAGGGGATCGACTCACGGCTTCGGAGACGGTGCGTTGCTTCACAGGTTTTACCTATCCCTCGGTGTTGCGTAGACTGAATACGTCCCACCTTCTCGCCACTCTTCGACCGAGATGACCATGTTCCGTGAACTCCAGCAGAACATCACCCGACGCTATCTCTTCTCGAAGGGATCGCACGTTCTCGGTTCGGCAGCCCTCGCGAGCCTCATGGGGGGAGCGATGTCCCCAGCGGTCGGGGCGGAAAGTTCCGCGTTGTCCGGCGCGATGCCTCCCCACTTCGCGCCGAAAGCGAAGCGGGTGATCTATCTGCACATGGTCGGCGGGCCGCCGCAGATGGACTTGTTTGATTACAAGCCGGTCATGAATGACTACTACGATAAAGACCTCCCCGAGTCGGTTCGCATGGGGCAGCGGCTGACGACGATGACCTCGGGGCAGAAACGCTTTCCGATTGCTCCGTCGAAGTTCAAGTTCGCCCAGCATGGCCCCAACGGAATGTGGCTTAGCGAACTGCTGCCCTGGAAGGCCAAGGCGGCGGGCGACATGGCTTTCATCCGGTCGATGCATACCGAAGCGATCAATCACGAACCCGCGATCAGCTTCATGCAGACCGGGAACCAAATCACCGGCAGGCCGTGTCTGGGGGCGTGGGCGTCGTATGGCCTCGGGTCGATGAACGACAACCTGCCGACGTTCGTCGTGATGGTCGCCAAGCCCACCAACACAGAACAGGTCCAAGCCATCTCCGCTCGGCTCTGGAATTCGGGTTACCTCTCCGGTGAGCATGCGGCGGTCGCCCTGCGCTCCGCCGGTGATCCCATCCTCTACATCAACAACCCCCAAGGGGTCTCGACCGATGTCCGCCGGAAGACGCTCGATGGCCTGCGCCAGTTGAATGAAATCACGGCAGCGCAGTACGGCGACCCCGAGACGCGCACGCGGATTCAGCAGTACGAGTTGGCCTTTCGGATGCAGTCCAGCGTGCCCGAGCTGACTGACTTGTCCCAGGAGTCGGAGGCGACTTACAAGCTCTATGGAGAGGCTGCGAAGAAGCCGGGCTCGTTCACGAATACCGTTCTGATGGCGCGGCGGATGATGGAGCGGGGGGTCCGCTTCGTGCAGGTCTACCACAATAACTGGGACACGCATGGCAATGTGGCCGGGCGTTTGCCCGATCAGTGCCGCGATGTCGACCAGGCGTGCTATGCCTTGATCCAGGATCTCAAGCTGCGGGGGATGTTCGACGATACGCTGATCATCTGGGGCGGGGAGTTCGGACGGACGATCTACTCCCAAGGGGGCGTCTCGAAAGAGAATTATGGACGCGACCATCACCCGCGATGCTTCACGATGTGGATGGCTGGCGGCGGGACCAAGGGCGGGGCGGTGCATGGAGAGACCGATGACTTCTCTTACAACATCACGAAAGATCCGGTCAGCGTTCACGACTTCCATGCGACGGTGATGCACTTGCTGGGCTATGACCACGAGCGGTTCACGTACTCGTACCAGGGGCTGGAACAGCGGCTCACTGGTGTTGAATCGGCGAAGGTGATTCAGGAGCTACTGGCGTAGTTGCTCTTTGCCGGTGGCTCTAATCCGGCATGACGGAATTGAAGCATCACCCAAGGCAACAGCCGTCACGCTCCCTGACCCCCAGCCCCTTCCGGGCCTCTCCGGAGCCGGGAGGTGCTGGCTGACCGCTGAAGGCTTCGGGGACCGAACTGAAAACTAATTCTAAAGTGCTCTACATCGGCGAAAGAGCCCCACGAAGTCGCTCCACGAGTGCCACCTCGTCCGCTTCGTGGTCGAGTCGCAGCACAATCTCCACTGCCCGGACGGGCATCCCTTGGATTGTAGCGGTCGGGATTTTGACGAGATCCTTGGCCGTCGTGAGGAGGCATTCCGCCCCTTGGTGACGAGCCTTCCCCGCGAGTGTTTTTAGCTCTGCGGGGGTGTAAATGTGATGATCGGGAAATGTCTGGAAGCGAGCTTCGGGGAGCGCGTACCCGCAGCTGACCAGAGTCCGCTGGAAGCCTGCGGGGTTCCCGATAGCGCAGAAGGCGGCGACTTCACGATGGTGCCAGGCATCGAGCGGAGTGACCTCGCCTCGCGAATCGATGAGGCCGGTCGGTTCAAAGTGCGAGATAAAGAGCGGAGCCGACGAGTGTCGAGCCACCTCGGTGCGAATCGCCACGAGTCCTTCGGCATCGATTTGATCGGACCGAGTGAGCAGGATTGCACTGGCTCTTCGGAGGCCAGCCAGCGACTCACGGAGTGTCCCGCGAGGCAATTGGTGACCGTAGCCAAAGGGGTTCAGGCAATCGATCAAAACCAGATCGAAGTCCCGGACGATCCGCCGATGCTGGAACGCGTCATCCAAGACCAGCACGTTCGGCGGTGTGGCGGACTGTTCGGTCAAGAGGGCTGCTGCCGCTGCGATGCGATCGGGACTCTGATGATGTGGCACGCTCGGCAGGAGGCGATCGAGCAGTTTTTTTTCATCGTTCCCGTCGGCATCACCAGCTCCATAGCCGCGGCTGATCATCGCTGGTCGGCGACCGAGAGACTGCAGAGTCTTCACGACCCAAGCTACGGTGGGGGTCTTCCCGGTCCCTCCCGCCGTCAGGTTCCCGATACTGATGACCGGAACCGCGAGCCGTTCCGAGCGGAGCCAGCCTTGATCGTACCCCCAGTTTCGCAGGCCACTGACACTGGCATGGAGTGGCTCGACCAGTGACAGCCCAGCCCGGACGAGACTCGCCGCCACTCCGCGAGACCGCCCCGAGGCGATCGATCGCCACAGTGATTCGCCGCGGGATCGAAATAGAGACTGCAACATGGGGCCTTTATTTCGGAGTTTCGGCAGCCTTCGGCACGAACGGCGTGACCAGCACGAACCCGCGCCCCGCTTCGTCCTGGCGAATCTGATAGTCGAGTCCCACCTTGCGGACAGAACTGGAGATGACCATCACCCACGCCGTGTGCTTCTTCAGCGGATAGCTGATGGTCTTCGTGCGGACATCGACGTTCTTGGCCCGGCAGCGGGGTTCATCAATGACGATCGGGGTCTTGGTTTCAGCGGCAATCGCCACGAGCACGTCACCGAGCGGTGCGTCTTCCAATTCGATGATCGGATTGGTCTTGAAGATGGCGGGGGTGATCAAGTGGCGAGGCGTCTCTTCCTTCGGCTCCCAGCCGATCGGCCAGGGGTCTTTCAATTGATCGAGGGGGCGGACTTCGAGTTCCACCTTTCCCGCCGGAGTCCGCGTGGGGCGGAATCCCGCGTCCTGCTCATTGAGCGCGGCAGCCAAGCCCGTCCCGGTCGTGAAGCCTTCAAGGATGCTGGTCAGGACCGTCAACCCTTGGGCGGCATCGAGCTTCGACTCCATCGTGGTGTGTAACCGAATCGGGATCTGATGGTCGGACCGAAGCGTGTCGATGAGTTGTCCGATTTCCATGCCCGCTGTCGAAACCGGAAGCGGCTTCGACAGGAGGGCGTAAAGTTCTTCGAACTGAGCCCGGTTCAGGCCCCACAGCGGTTCTCCCTCGGGCGAACCCTGGGCTCCGTACGCTAGCAATTCCTCCATCCATTCCGCGAGCTTGTCGGTCTCGCTCATCGCAAAGGTCTTGCGGCCAAAACTCAGACCACCTTGACGATTCAAGAGAGCTGTGGCAGTCACAAAGCGGAGCGATCCGCGGGGGCGTTCGACGACGCTGGGGCGCGACTCTTCGTTTCCAGAGCGGATCGAGACTTTGTGGCCGAGCTTTTCAAAGACCTTCCCCCACTGTTGAGCGGCTGGGTTGGCTTGCTGCGAGGTGAGGATTTCAAACTCGAGGATCGTCGAGACGGCGGGCTTCGTGCGGGCTTCGGCGGTGGGGCGGTTCGTGCTGGGGCGTTCCGCCGGGAGAACGGGCTTCGTACTTTTCGAGGGAGTCAACAGCAAGACCCCTTTTCGAGTGGACTCTTTAGCCCGAGAGGGGGGCGGGGACTTCTCGGTGGCTTGTGCAGCCTCTTGGGCGGATGCCAGTTGCGGACCGATGAGGAGGACGATGAAGAAGACGGTCGAGAGGATTGCTCTTGCGACCCGTGAGCTACGAGACGCTAGTTCTCCAATTCGGAAGTCGCCTATCACCAAAGCCAGATCGCGAGAAGCACTTCGTACCCCATCCCATGAAGGCTCCGTTCTTCCGCCCTGTAGGGGCAGCCACAAACCAGCCCAGGGCAACGCCCTGGGACTCAAGTCCGCTTGCCCGGCAAGCCCTGAAAGGGCGGTACATCGGACAGCCCAGATCTGTTTCGCCCTGACAGGGCTGAGGTCGTTTGAACCCTCAGACCTGGGGCGGCGCTCCCGCTGGTCGCTCTGCCCCAGGCTGGTTTGTGGCTGCCCCGTTGGGGCGGAGGAGGGAAGCATGGCGACTGTCGCCTTGGGTAATGCTTCAATTCCGCAGTGGTGGACTAGCCGCCGGTTCTGGTTTCCGCATCGGTCAGAGGAACCGGCGGCTAGCGCCTCGCCGCTCACGAGGAATGAACGAGAGTTCCGAGTGTTCTGGTCCATTCGCTGGCTCCGTGTTCGCAAGAGTTCAGCCTACTGAATGCACAAGGTGAACTCAGTGGCAGGCTATCGAGAGTCGTCCATTGCGGGAACAGCAAACGTCCGCCGAGCGTTCTCGTTTCGTCTCGGCGAGTTTCGTCACTGTGGTTTGATCTCAGCCTTCAAGGTCTCTTCCGGATCGAGCACGCGGGCTTTGGCCCGAGCCACAATCGCTGTAAAGAGGTTCGAGTCGCCGTAGAGTTTCACGATGCTTTGCCATTTCTCGCGAGCCTGGACCTTGTCTCCTCGGAGAAACTCTTCGTCGGCCTTCTTGAGTTGGGCCTCGACGAAGGCGGTCCGGTCGGCCTTGGGGTCGGTCCCCTTGCGGATCAGTTCGGCGCGATGCCGGGCCAGGTTCAGGTAGGGCCGCGAGTCTTCGTTACTCTCAATGAGCGTTTGCATCGCTTCATATTTTTCGATGGCGGTGAAGTTGTCGCCGAATTTCTCATATCCCCGGGCGTTGACGTAGAGCCGTTCCGCTTCGGACATCGGTTTCACGTCACGCTTGGCATTATTCTGAGACTGGCGGTCCTCGCGGACCATGTCGATCTGATCTTTCCACTCACGAGCAGCAGTTGATTGGGGAGCATCGGGATAGTCGGTGAGGATCGCCTGAATCTCTTGGCTGACATTCATCCACGCGTCGTATTCGGGCACGTCTCCAAAATCGGTGATGGCGTCGAAGTTGGCGACCTTCATGGCAGCTTGGCAACGGGCAAACTTGGCATCCAGACTCTCGGGCCACGACAACCATACGACCAGCCCGGCCAGGCCCGCCAGGCACGTCAAGTAGAACCAGGTCCGCTCATAGACCGGAACAAACTCACCCGATTCGAGCTTCTTCTTTTTCTTCTTCTTGACCGACTTGGTCGAGTCGGCCAGGGTCGGATTGGCCGCTTCAGCAGCTCGCGTCTTGGCCATCGCTTCCTGCTCGGCGACCTTCCGCGTCACCTCTTCGAGGCGGACTTGCACCGCCAAGGCATCGAACGGGCGGTCGTTCGGATCCTTCTCCATCAGTTCTGCGATGAGCGATTCGAGTGGCCGAGGGCAGTCCGGATTGAACTCGCGGACCGATGGCGGTTCTTCTTCGAGATGCTTAAAGAGCAGCTCAGGCTGGCTCGACGATTCGAACGGCGTGCGCCCCGTCATCATCTGAAACAGCAGGCAACCCAGCGCGTACAGATCGGTTCGCCGCGTGATCGGCGTCTTGCCGGTGATCTGCTCGGGGGCCATATAGGCCAGCGTCCCGACCGTCTTCCCCGCTTGAGTCAGTTGCGTCGCTTCACTGTCACGGGCGATCCCGAAGTCAGTCAGCTTGAGCGTACCGTCCTTGGCCAGCAGCAGATTCGCGGGCTTGAGATCGCGATGGACGATCCCCGCGTTGTGGGCGTACTCGAGCGCCTTGGCGATCTGCAAGGCGTACTCGATCGTCTTTTGCCAGGTGAACTTTCCGGCCTTCTTCAAATGGACATCGAGCCCTCCGCCCGAGAGAAGTTCCATCGCGTAGAACTGCTGGGACGAGGTCGAGACCCCGCCGAAGTACTTGATGATATTCGGGTGCTTGAGTTTCTTGAGGATCTCCATCTCGCGTTCGAACCGCTTGGCGACCTTGGGGTCCGCGCAGAGTTCGGGGGCGAGGGCTTTCAAGGCAACGATCTGACCGGTCTTGATATAGGTCGCGCGATAGACGATCCCCATTCCGCCCACACCGAGTTTGTCCTCGATCTGGAAGGGGCCGATTTTACGTTTTTCGGGTTCGGCACTCATGCGGCTGGATTCGGGATGATGTTCGTGATCGCGAGGGCTCGACGCATGTTGCCGGTTCGTGAGGCCGGGTCGACCCGACAACGAAGACGCGGCACTCGCCAGACGCTTACACAATAAACCATCCCGCGCACTGCGGGAACAGTGATATGGTGTGTTCCGTTCCCGTGTTCGAGATCGGTGAATTGATCTGCACAACCGAGAATGCAAAAAAACTGACGCCTCAGCGGAGCTGGGCGTCAGTCGAGAATCCGATGTGGCCAGTCAATGACTACGGCTTGGCTTCGGGCGCTGGAGTAGCTTCGGTTGCTGGAGCAGCTTCGGTTGCTGGAGCGGCCTCGGTTGCTGGAGCAGCCTCGACACCTTCCTTCGCGGCCTCGGCACCAGCGCCCTTCATCATCTCCATCATCTGTTCTGGGGACTGTGCTGGCACGGCCACTGGTGGCGCCGCCTTCTTCTGATCACAGCCCACCACGGTCAATCCGAGAACGAGAGTCAACACAGCAAAACGCTTCATGGGAGTCGCCTTTGATTTGGGTCCAGTCGCCCCAGCACGACAGTGCCGGAGAGTTTCAGTGAATTGGACACCCGAAGGGGGCATCATATTCCCACAAATATCAACGTCCACTCAAAATGGGTGACGTTCTGCTGAAGTTTCACCTCGTAACCACCGAGCGGCCGGACAGCCTACGCCCTCAGTTCAAAGATCACTTCCACTTCGACCGCGATATTTCCGGGCAGCGACCCCATCCCGACAGCACTCCGGGCTCCGACCCCATCGTCGCCGTAAAGGTCGTACAGCAATTGACTAAAGCCGTTAATCACGGCTGGATGTCGGGTGAAATCGGGGGTCGAATTGACCATCCCGAGGGTCTTGATGGTCCGCTGAATCCGGTCCAGTGAGCCGAATTGCTGCCGGACAGTCGCCAGAAGGGTCAAACCGACCGCTTTGGCGGCCTCGAAACCTTCTTCGATGGACAGATCGAGGCCCACCTTCCCGGTAATCAACGACCCATCAGCGCGGAGTGGCCCGTGACCCGAGACATAGATCAGGTTCCCCACCTGAACAATCGGCTTGTAGATCCCCCCCGGCTTGGGGACTGGGGGCAGAATCAAGCCGAGTTCAGTCAGGCGGGCTTCAGCACTCATTGTCACTCGTTCCCTGAAAAAGGGTTAACCAACGAGCTTGCTGCACTTCTTGCAGCGGGAGCGGTAGCTGACCAAGGCGTTGCACTTGGTGCATCGCTTCAGTTTCTTGGCAATCTTGGCCTTGGTGGCTGGACGTTGGACCATCGCTCTCTCCGAGACTCTGAACAGTGGGAATCATGTATTCTAGGTCGAAACATCCCCCGACGCAATCAACCTATTGCAGGCATCCGCGGGCTGTCAGCGGCCAGACGCATTCCACGAGGTCGTTTCGCACTCCGTAGAACCAATTGTGGAGCACGTTCGTATGGTCACAATAGCCGGGGATCAAGGCGACCTTATCCCCGATTTTCAGGGTCTGTGACTCCGGTCCCAGATCGAGGGTCAGGTGTTCCGCACTTAGCGTCGGGCGGGTTGCATCGGGCAGCGAACGGCCTCCCACGATTCCGACAATCGACGGCGGGTAGATGTCCGGATGGAGCGCCTTGCGCCCCGTATCGAGCACAGCTCGCTCCAGCGTCGGGCGACTGACGCAGGTCGCGATCAGCCGTAACGACGGCTCCAAACCGACCACACCGCAGCGGTCCCTGTAGAATGGATCGGCGAAGATCCCGCCGCCCGCCTGGGTCTCGGTGAGGCTCGGGTTGTCCACGGAAATTTGGTAGGAGCCAGTCCCGCCCGCACTCACGATTTCAACGGGCAGCCCATCCTTCCGAAACAACTCCGCCATGTGCCCCAGGACGTTCAACACGCCCATGATTGTATCGCGTTTCTCCACGGGGTCGGCGATCGTCAGGAGGTGCCCCTCGTACCCCATCAACCCCCCGAAGTCGAGATTCGGCAGCGTCGCCACCCCCAGCGCCAACTCCCGCGTATCGTGCCCCGGCCGTGTGCCGACGCGATCGAGGCCGATGTTCACTTCAATGATGATGCGGCACCGCACGCCCCATCGGACACAGGTCCGCGAAAGGGCTTCGGCCTGCGCAAAATGGTCCACCGTGGCGATTGGCCGACCGCTCCGGCAGAGGCTCGCCAGTCGGTCGAGCTTGGCCTGCCCGACGACCATGTTGGCGATCAGCACGTCGGGAATCCCCGACTGAATATAGACCTCCGCTTCGGAGACCTTGGCCACCGTCACGCCGA
The DNA here is from genome assembly GCA_043718305.1 of Planctomycetota bacterium. Classification (GTDB taxonomy): domain Bacteria; phylum Planctomycetota; class Planctomycetia; order Planctomycetales; family Planctomycetaceae; genus TH-plancto1. The sequence continues at coordinate 12,481 of JAYSVZ010000396.1, forward strand.
TCGCTCCGGCGGCGACCAGTCGATGGGCGATGGCCGGGGACTTATGGCACTTGGCATGCGGCCGCCAGTTCTTTCCCGCCGCTCGGTGTGTCGCGACCATTGCCTGGATGTTGGCGTCCATGTGGTCGAGATCAATACACAACGCGGGTGTATCGAGTTCGGAAATGTGGCGACCAATGACTGCTGAGGGGAGCATGCGGACGGACCCTTGAGGAGTGTGTCTTCGGAATCAATCCGCTTCCGGCACCCGCTCGGCAGTCAGGTCGGACTCCCGGCGCGACTGCTCGGGAGCGTCGGTCGGCGTCTTGATGAGCCACGTGACCATCCCGATCGAGAGTAGCCCGCAGATCGCCAGGAGGAACGTCCCGCAGCGCGGCGATCCATTCTCGTAGATGAACAGGAACTTCATCTCATTCGACTGGAACATCTCCGCAGGGGCCCGCGACTGAACCACTTGCAATCCGTTGAAGATGAAGTGGAAGATCATTCCGGGAAGGATGCTGCGGCTGCGAACCGCGAGGATCGCAATCACGACTCCGAGCAAGCCCGCATTGAAGACCTGGTGTGCGATCATGTGAATCACGCCGAAGAGCAAGGCGGAGACGATAATCGGTGGCCAGAACCGTTTGCGGGGATTGGACTGAAGTCCGCTGAGGATGAAGCCTCGAAAGGCCAGTTCCTCACAGATCGCGGGCGCGAGCGCCACGGCGAACAGCGGCCACCAGATCGGGATGTTGGGATCGGTCAGAGTTTGCATGAACTCGTTGGCCGCGTCCGGGATTTTAGGAAAGAACCAGTCGAGACTCTGCATCAACTCGAGGGCAACCGGTTGGATCGTAATCGGCAGGATCACACCAATCGCCAGATACCGCCATTTCGGCCAGTACAGTTTCAGTGTCCGCCGGAAGTGACTCGTTAAGAGCACCGCCATCAGCAGCGGAGGAGCCCCGACGGTTCCAAACAGATAGATCGCCTGAAGCTGGAGCACACCGACATAACCTGCGGCCCCCAGCTTCTTGTACTCCAGCATTTGATGCTGCATCGTCGACAGCATGGCGAATTGACTGAGCACGATGACGACGAAGCAGAGGGCAGCCATGGCCCGGCTGGGAATCGGATCCTTGTCTCGCAAGACGTGCTTGATCCACAGTCCCAGATCGAAACGTTCCGATTCGCGGAACAGAATCTCTTCGCGGTCGAACAGCGAGATGGCCCATTGCAACGCGATGATGCTATAGAAAATGCTCGACCCGATCACGGGAACAAAATAGCCGACGATCTCGCTGAGCGGAGTTCCGCTGTGCAAGAGGGCCTTGAGCAACAGCGCCGGTCCCGCCACAGGCAGGATGCTGTAGTACGGCATGATCTCAATGGCCGGGCTCAGGCAATACATCGTCAGGCCCATCGTCACCATCAGCAGCGGCGTCAGATAGTACTGACCCTCTTTGCTACTGCGGGCAAACATGGCGCAGGCCAAGCTCGTCGCGCTGAACATCGCACAGAGCGGGATCGCCAGGATGACCACCCACACCAACGAAATGACTGGTGGGAGTGAGAAACCACCGCCGATTCCCGCCCCCCCCATCGCGGCCATCGCGTACTTCCCCGTGAACCCCATGCTCACCATGTTGAGGAAGGCTGTGGAGAGGCTGAAGACGAGGACCGTCAGAAATTTCCCGACGACGATCTCTGATCGCCGCGCGGGGGAGATGAGGAGCGTCTCCATGGTGCCGCGTTCTTTCTCGCCGGCCCCCAGGTCGATGGCCGGATAGAAGGCTCCCGTCATCCCCATCATGACCAGCAGGGCGGGAAACATCTTGCTCCACAAGTTCGAAGCGATGTCATCCTTCGCTGCGATATCGATACTAGTCGCGTCGACCGGCGAGGAGAGGGACCGCGGCAGACCCGCCAACTCAAGCCGCGCATCGCGCAGGCGAGACTCCCATTCCTGGAGTGCGGTTTTGATTCGACGAGATGCGATCTGGGACTTCTCGTCGGCACTGTTCTGAAGAATGACCGGGCGGGCCATCGCTTCGATTTCGTTGATTCGGGCATCGTTACTCGAGCCCGTCGCCAGATCACGATTGGCGTCCTCTAAGTTCTTCGCGAAGCCGACCGGGACCACGACCATGACTTCAACAGGAGCGGACAAGAACCAGGCATCGATCGCCACTTTGAGCAGGGCCTCCTCGAGTTCGAGACGGAGGATTTCCTGCTGACTCGCTTGTAGAGCCTGGGCTTGATCGGTCCCGGCATACGAGAGTCGGAGGGCTTCATCCTTGGCGCGATGTCGAGCGCGAGCGATCGTTCCGAGTTTTTCGAGGTCCGCTCGATGGGCCAGAGCCTCTTTGACGAAGGCCCGTTCCTTCTGTTGCTGCTCCATGGAGCGCGACTTGTCGAACGGCTCGCTCAGAATCTTCTCGGTGATCACACGGAGGACCGACGCATCAGTTTCCGAATCGAAGAACTCCGGTGAGAACCGATCGGGGCGTTCGGGATTCAACAGCGGCGGCGGCGGCAGGTCAGCCGCCCCGAGGATCAACACCGTCCGCTCTTGCGCAGTGAACGTGGTCGTCATCTGCAACATCCCCACGCCGAGCGAGGGATAGAGCAGCAGCGGCAAGACCGCCACCATGAACAACGTCCGCCGGTCGCGCAATTGGTCGCGGACCTCGCGGAGGAAGATCAACTTGACGTTCTTCCAGTTCATCGGGGCAGCTTACGGATCGGGTATGGGGTCGAGGGAAGTCGCATTGGTGGCACGGCCATCTTGGCCGTGTCGCATGGGCTGGAAGCCCATGCCACGTGGGCTGGATACCCGCTTCACGGGGTCGGAGAATCGATGGGGCGATAGCTCTCATCATGAGCCTGGATCAGTTCGAAGAACAACTCCTCGACATCGGGCTGATTGTAAGTCTGGGCCAGCTCTTCGAGGGTGCCCATAGCGAGGATCTTTCCGCGATGGATGATGGCCACGCGGTCACAGAGCTTTTCGACCTCGCGCATGATGTGGGTCGAGAAGATGATGCACTTCCCTTGCGACCGCAGCGAGTCGACCGTCTGGATCACTGCCCGGGCGACCAGCACGTCCAGCCCGGAGGTCGGCTCGTCGAAGATCATCACCGGTGGATCGTGGACGATGGTGCGGGCGATGGAGACCTTCTGCTTCATCCCCGTCGACATCTTCGAACCCAGCATCTCGCGGAAGTCATTCATCTGCAACTTGTGAAAGATCTGCTCCAGCCGCAGCTTGAGCACATCTTCCGGCATGCCGTAGAGCCGACCGTAGTATTCCACCATTTCCCAGGCGGTCATGCGGTCGTAGATGCCGGTGTTGTTGGACATGAACCCGATGTGCGAACGGACGCGCTCGGGCTGGGTGGCCACATCAAACCCCGCGATGGAGGCGTGCCCGCCCGTGGGCTTGAGCACGGTACTCAGCATCCGCAGGCAGGTCGTCTTCCCGGCTCCGTTGGGTCCGAGCAGGCCGAAGATCTCGCCCGGCTGGACATCAAACGACACCTGATCGAGGGCCAGCACGTTGCCCCGCCGCAGATCGAAGAACGATTTCGACAAGTTCTCGACGTGAATCATGCGGGGTGACAGTGGCAGACAGGGAACGGAGGGGGTGATCCATTGGAAGTGTGGCACGCTCACCGGGTGAGGCGAAGGTCGATCATTGTCCCGCACGGGTTTCGAGGCAGATCGACACCCACGCTCCGGCTGATGTCGGCATGTTCGTCAGAGTCGCACCAATCGCTGCCATGAGGGGAACCGAACCGGGTGACCTTCGGAAGGTGCCTCACCGTCCCGGAATCATCACTCCTTCGTTTTATCTGCTATTCCCCGTTGCTTCACAATTCCTTCACAGACCACGCCGACAATACCCCCGCAAGATAGATCTCTCGCAGGGGGTGAGAGACGTTTCTGTTTCCCCAATGGGATGGAAGAGTCAACATGGTCATGTCACGTCGTCGTGGATTTACGCTGATTGAACTGCTGGTCGTGATTGCGATTATCGCGGTCCTGATCGCACTGCTGCTGCCCGCTGTGCAGCAGGCTCGTGAGGCGGCTCGCCGCAGCACCTGCAAGAACAACCTCAAGCAAATGGG
>JAYSVZ010000397.1:0-5003 GCA_043718305.1 Planctomycetota bacterium
GGGCGGGCTGGGATCCCCGTGGTAGGCACTGTCAATCCGACGGCGGTCGCGAGGTGCCACTGGCGGTCGCTCTGGACCGCCAGTGTTTTCGAGCGTCAGTTGTCTCTCGTGCGATGTGGCTGGTCCCCGACACTGGCGAGTCAAAGCCCTCGCCAGTGGCACCCGGGGCGTCTCGACCCTCACCCCAACCCCTCTCCCGGAGGGAGAGGGGAGCCAGCCAGCACTACACCTTTTTGACCTCGGTCCCAAGCTCCGCTTGGGACCGCATATCCTCGAAGCTCCGCTTCGCCGCGTGCCAATCGACTCGTTGGGAACGCGGGAATGCTCCGCTTCGAAGACTTCGCGTCGCAGCTAAACGGGCGGGGCCAGCAGATGTAGAGACCGTAGCAAGTCTTGGTTCTAGCGCCCTCCCACAAGAATTCCGAGCACCAACAAGCCAAGGGCCGCCGAAAGGCTCACCTGAACGGCGAACGAGTCAACATCCCCCGTCGCGACTCCCCATCCGAACTTCAGTCCGAGACCATGCCACAGCCAAAAGCCACAGGGGACCGTCACCAGACCAAAGAGCCAAAGAGCCTCGATCGGTGAACCATGCTGCAGCATCACGCCGCAATCACCCACGCGGCCCAGTGAACCAACACTGATGTAGAGTCCGTTGGCGACCAGGCAGAATCCCGAGAAGAATCGCAACAGAAATGCGCACGACCAACGCGAGGCCACCGCGACACCCCAGGCCGCCAACGGGACCATGATCCCCAGAAGCGGACCGGCCCAAACCACCACCAACGGGTATTGGTTCTCTCCGAGGTCGGTTCGCGAGATCGTCAACGGATGCAGAACCACCCGCTGGACGGTTCCACCGGTGAGCCAGGCCCCGACCACGTGCCCCGCTTCATGAACCGCCTGCATCCCCAGCCAGCCGCTGATCAATGCCGATAAGTTCAGCCCGATCTGCGGCCAGCGATCTCGCATGATGCACTACACCTTTGTCAGCGCCGTCTTCACCGTCTTCAGGCACTGCTCGATGTCCGAGATCGGATTCTCGGGATGCTCTTCGTATTCCAGCGACACGCCGTACTGGTAGTTCAGCTTCTTAAGAGCCTTCAGGCAGCCGACCACGTCGAGTTCCCCTTCGCCGAGGATCGTGAAGATCTTCCCTTCCTTCTTCAGTTCCTCAGCTCGTCCCGGGGTCAGTTCCTTCAGAAGCTTTTCCTTTTCAGCCGCTTCCTTGATCGTCCGCACATCCTTGAAGTGGACGCCGAAGATACGGCTGCCGAACTTTTCGATGACTTCGACGATGTTCTCGTCACTGCGGAGGTAGTGTCCGGTATCGACGCAGGCTCCAATCTTCGGGTGGCGGTCTTTGACCCACTTCAGCACATCGTCGGCCTTGTTGTAGTGGTGGAACGGGCCGTGGTTGTGGATCCCGATGGCGATGTCGTACTCGGCCACCAGCTTGTCGAGGAGGTCGAACGTTCCCTTGTCTTGCTTCGGGTCAGCACTGATCGACATCAAGCCCATCGCCTTGGCAAAGTCGAAGATCTCGCGGGCCTTCGTCTCATTGGTATCGAACCCGACCACACCGTAGGCGATCATCTGCACGCCCGCATCGGTGAGTTGCTTCTTGTAGCCAGTGATCGTGGCGGGGAGGGTCGCAATGGGGATGTGCTTGCTGAACGACTCCCAGTATTTCAGGCCGAACTTGGCGGTGAGCTCCAGCGCCTTGGCCGTGTCGAAGTCGCGAAGGGTGTAACTTTGCAGCCCCATCTTAAAGCCGCCCCAGTCGTCGGCAGCGAACAGCGGTGACGATTGACCTGCGACTGCGAAGGCAGCCCCTCCGGCAGCGACCGATTGCAGGAACTGGCGGCGTGAGACAGCGGACATCGGCGACTCCCGAATGAAGAGAACAACTTGCAGCGGTCAATCTACCCCGTTCAGCGACAACCTGAAAGCGAGTCTCCATTGTACTGGAGTCGCTTTTGATTGTGAGATTCGAAGCTTTGGGGATGAATCACTGGCCCATCCCGAAGGGATGTCAGAAATTAGCCGGTGGTTGAGCGAATGCGATACCGGTTGAGTGAATGCGATACCACCGGATAAAGACCACAACGTTGGCTGCATCCTGAAGGGATGCCAGAAGCTCACAGCCTCGGGAGCCGACGTTCTGGCATCCCTCCGGGATGCGATCGTTGGGGCTGGGTCACCGGTGGTGTCGCTGGCGCTCAACCGGTGTCGCTGGCGCTCAACCACCGGCTAAATTCTGAGACCCCTGCCGGGGTCAGGCAGGCAGTCCTTCGTGCATGATCGACGGGTTGCCGTAATCCGGGCCGATTTGCGTCGCCGCTCACATCCCTTATCATCCTTCCGGATTGACCACCACCCTCAGGACTACCCCTCATGCCCGCTGCCACTTCTCACGCTCAACTCGTCGTGCTCGGCGGCGGGCCCGGCGGGTATCCGGCAGCCTTCGAAGCCGCTGATCACGGAATGAAAGTGGTCCTCGTCGACCAGGACGCTCAGCCGGGCGGCGTCTGCCTGAATCGCGGGTGCATCCCGTCGAAGGCTCTGCTGCATGTCGCCAAGCTGATCCAAGAGGCCCGCGAGTCCTCTCATTGGGGCGTCACCTTCGCCGAGCCGACGATTGACCTCGACAAGCTGCGGTCGTTCAAGAACGGGGTCGTGACCCAGTTGACCGGTGGAATCCGGCAACTGTGCAAGGCTCGCGGCGTGGACTTGGTGCAAGCTCGCGGGACGTTCGTCAACTCAGGGACGCTGCAACTGACCGCCCCCGACGGGACACAGAGCCAGTTGACGTTCGACAAGTGCATCGTGGCGGTCGGGTCGCGGCCCGCGATGCCGCCGGTGTTCAACATTGGCGACCCGCGCGTCATGGACTCCACTGGGGCACTCGAACTGAAAGACATCCCCGGGAAGCTGCTGGTCATCGGCGGCGGGTACATCGGCCTCGAGATGGGGTCGGTGTATGCCGCTCTCGGGTCGAAGGTCACGGTCGTCGAAGCCCTGCCGACCATCCTCGCCGCAGCCGATCGCGACCTCGTCGCCCCGCTGCAGAAGCGGTTGAACGGACTGTTCGCGGCCATCCATGTGAATACGAAGGTGATGAGCCTCAAGGCCACGCCGGAGGGGATCGTCGCCGAACTCAGCGGCGAGGGTGTCACCTCACCGCAGGTGTTTGACCGTGTCCTTGTTTCAGTCGGTCGCGCCCCGAATGGGAAAGGCGTCGGCCTGGAGAATACTAAGGCCGTCGTCACCGATCGCGGCTACATTGAGGTCGACCGCAACATGCGCACCGCTGACCCGCAGATCATGGCCATCGGCGATGTGGCCGGTGAGCCAATGCTGGCCCACAAGGCGACGCGCGAGGCCAAGGTCGCCGTCGAAACCCTCCTCGGCCACCCCGCGCTGTTCGACAACGTAGCCATCCCGGCCGTGGTCTTCACCGACCCCGAGATCGCCTGGTGCGGCATCACCGAAGCCGAAGCCAAGGCCGCCGGTCGCGAGGTCATCGTCACGAAGTTCCCCTGGGCTGCGAGTGGCCGCGCCCAGACGATTGGCCGCACCGAGGGCCTGACGAAGATGATCATCGAGCCGAAGACCGAACGCATCCTCGGTGTCGGCATTGTCGGCCCCGGAGCGGGAGAGCTGATCGCCGAAGGAGTCCTCGCCGTCGAAACCGCAGCCGTGGCCCGCGACCTCGCGGAGAGCATCCACGCCCACCCGACACTCTCCGAAACCCTGATGGAAGCCGCCGAGTCGTCCTTCTCGCAAGCCACGCACATGTACCGCCCCAAGCGGAAGTAGGGCGAGTGGAGTGGCGTCAGCCCTTCGAGAACAAAGTGTGTGTGAACTTCGGTAAACTGACGCTCCCACTGCCGGAAGCCACCCAGTGCCAGATTCCAGATGGCCCTGCAAGCGGGCTTCAATCATCACCTGGTCAAGCCCGCTCGTCTCGAACAGATCCAGCAAATCCTGGCAACGGTCTCCGATCCTGTGAAGTGACGGGGCCAGCCCTCTGAGATCGGAACGGAAGGCGGTGTGGCTAGACGCTGCTTTGAGCGTCTGGGTTGTGGAACAACAAGTGGCTACGGAGGACAGGCTCGCCGCTCAATCCCTCTTGTTCCTGCGTCACCCAGACATCCAAAGTGATGTCCGGGCCACCCGTCAGTGACCCGGCGATTCGTGGCTACATCAGGACGAGAACTGTTCGGTGGGGTCTGCTTCGAACGCGTGGATGTCCGGCGCGTGCGTCGTGATGAGCTGCACGACTTGCTGTCGAGTGCAGTTGCCAATGCGGAGCCAGACGATTTTGGGTGGATGCCCGCACAGCAAGCTACGCTGCTGAAAATCGGAATCCTTCGAGACGATGGTGAAGCCGTTGGTACTCGCAGACTCCCACACGTCTTCATCGGTCTGTCCGAGCAAGCCACATTCGCGGACCTGTGAACTGCCGGGAAAGTGCGTCGCCAACAAGCTGGGTAGCTTGGGCGACAGATTTTCATCAAAGAGCAGCTTCATGGGGGACGACGTTCAGGCGGCGGTCACGGTCTGCGGCGAATGCAAAGCACGCCTGAATATCGTTGGCTGTGAGATCGGGGAAATCGTCGAGGACCTCGGGAATGGTCATCCCTCCTCCCAGATATTCAAACACATCAGCCACAGCGATGCGCGTGCCGCGGATGCAAGGCTTGCCGCTGCGGATGTGCGGGTCGATGGTGATGTACTCTCGGTAATCCATCACCAAATGGTAAGTTTTCGGATATTTCGAGTCAAGGACCGCGCCAGAGTCCCGATGACACACACAAGTGATCCGTCTGGTGCGGACCTATCTGGAACAGGTCAGCCCGACTGACTCTAGGGTCTCAATCGGGGCCGATCGATGAGCCGCTACCGGCAGGTGTAACTCTTCGCAGCCCCCTCTGCTCCGATGCGGACGGTAAACGATCCGCCGTCCGGAGCGACGCTCGCCTGGACCCAGTGACCCG
>JAYSVZ010000398.1:0-1751 GCA_043718305.1 Planctomycetota bacterium
ACCTCGGCCACGAACCGTCCGGCGTCGCCGCCCAAGAACGCACTGAACACCTCGAACACGGCGTCACTGAAGCCGCCAATGTTCAAGATGTCGCTGCGATTTCGGAGTGGGAGTCCAGCCTTTAGGCTGCTCCGGAACAGGCTCAAGCCTGGACTCCCACCCCGAGTCTTTGCGTGGCGATGGCACTACTAAGACCGTTTGGCCTTGGACAGCTTCCAGATTTCCTTGGCACATTCCCGTTCGATGCGGACGACTTGAGTCATTCGGAGGTCGATGATCTCCGTCGACTCGTTCCGATCCTGCACATAGACGAATGGCAAGCAGATTCCGACGACCTTCACGGGTTGGCCCGCAGTCGACGGGATATACCTGACTCGGACCACTTGGTCCGGTGAAAGATCGCTGCGATCCCAAGCGTGCGAGAGGAACTCCCCCGTGGTGCTATGCACGGCGATGTATTCGTCAAGCTCCAGATCCTCTCCGGCCACGCATCGTGCGAGTGATGGCTGGCGGGTCTTCTCGGTGGTCTTCTTTTGTGTGGTCTTCATGATGAGTCAAACCAACGAAAGTGGCGAGAGAACCTGTCCGTGTTCGCTTCGGCAAGCGGACAGGGCGGGATTCGAACCCGCAAGACCGAAAGGTCGTTTGCCTGGACTCCCAACCGGCAGTTAGGTCATTCCAAGAGACCCCGCTTGGTGAAGCAGGTTCGCCACATTGGACCTCAGCCCCTGAAAACATTCCCGACGAAGGATGGCCAGAATTCGCCCCTTGCGAGGCGACTGACGCGTTTGGCCGCCGCTTTCGCTTGTGGCTCGAGTGCCTCGTCAAGTCTTGATCCGGGCGGTGGCACAAAATCACCGGAGACCCGGATGTTGAAAACCGCCCGACCGGTTCAGAAAGAGTGTCAGCTCAATACAATCAGCAGCCCCGACCCCATTCCCTTTTTGTGGCCCTTTCCGTGAACGCCGATTCGACGAACACTGGTCGCAGTCTTTCTGCCCGGATCGTTTGCCTCGTGGCAGCTGGGGGCGGTCTGGGCTATCTCCCGAAGGCTCCGGGGACATTTGGGAGTTTGCTCGGGCCGCTGCTGGTCTGGCTTCAGACGAGTGGCATAAGCCATGACCCGCGTTGGTTGCTAATGGTATTCATTGGTTGCATCGACTTCCTGCTCGGCGTGTGGCTCAGTGAACGCGCGATCCGCGTGAGCGGTCAGAAAGACCCGCAGTTCGTAGTCTGCGACGAGTTCTTCGCCTTCCCGTGGGTCTTCCTGTTCACGCCGGTCACCTGGACCACAGCGCTCCTTGGGTTCCTCTGGTTTCGCCTGTTCGATATCACCAAGCCCGGTCCCGTTGGTTGGGCGGAACGCCTCCCCGGTGGATGGGGGGTGATGGCGGATGACGCGGTGGCGGGGCTACTGGCTGGGGGATGCTTGTGGGGGACGATGCAACTCCTCCAGTTTTAGAAAAGCGCTGCCTCTCGCGTGGGTGTCGTTGCGTTTGATTGTGAAGATCGAGGCTTTGCGGGGATGACGTATTCCTCGGCTCATCCTGGAGGGGGGGCGGGCAGGCAGACCTCGCTCTCCATCAATGGGTTGCCGTGATTCGCAACGACAGGTCTCGGGGGGACGCTAGTCCCCCAATGCGGAATTGAAGTATCACCAGGCGCGATCGCCGCCCGATTTCCCTCATCCGCCCCGAAGGGGCACCCACAAATCAGCCTGGGGCAGAGCGACCAGCGGGAGCGCCGCCCCA
>JAYSVZ010000399.1:0-16557 GCA_043718305.1 Planctomycetota bacterium
GTCATCGCCATAGCTGAATCCGCCAGGCACGCATAGCGCCTGGTAATCTCGCAGCAGCGACGGCTTCTCCAAGAGTTCAAAGAGATGGACGCGCTCCGCCCGCCCACCGCACAGCTCAAAGGCATGCGCAGTCTCCTGGTCGCAGTTCGTTCCGGGAGCCCGGAGGATGCACACCCGAGGTTGTGCCATGAAGAGATTTTCCGTCGAAGGAAGCCGGTGGAGGGCGGTCCTGTGTGGGCCGCTCGGTATATCTTGACGGGCCAGGGGCGGCTTGCCAAACGAAGGGAGCAGAAATGACGAGAGCCGTGTCGGAATCTGTCTTCGCTGAAAGCTGACCGCTGAAGGCTCTACGATGGCCTTTGAGGCCGTCCATCGGCAATCGCGACTTACGCCCGTTCCCACGGAAACGCGATCACCTCATCAATTCGTTCTGCCCCCCAGAGCCACATCAGCAAGCGGTCGAACCCGAGGGCCACTCCCGCACTGGGGGGGAAGCCCCGGCGGGTCGCTGCTTCTAGGCGGCTTTGGGTCGGAAGCGAAGTAAGCCCCTCGCGGGCACGGAGGGTCGACTGGTGTTCCATGCGCCTTCGGATCTCATCCGCATCGGTCAGCTCGTGATACCCGTTACACAACTCGACGCCGCCCACATAAAGCTCGAACCGTTCGGCCACGGGGGGATCATCCGCGCGGACCCGGGACAAGGCGGCTTGGGACGCCGGAAAGTCATGCAGGAAGAGCGCCCCCTGGGTCGCGATCCACGGCTCGACCCGCTCGGCGAGTAAGAGATTCAGCCACGCGTCGCGATCGAGCGAGGCGGGCTGGGCAACACTCACTTCGAGTCGTACAGCAAGTGATCGCAGTTCGTCCACGGACAGGAGCAACACGCGCGTGCCGATGGCCCGCTCGAAAGCTGCGTCGTAGGGAATTCGTAGAAAGGGCGTACTCGGCAGGCTCACGGCACATGAAGGCCTACCAGCCGCCCGTGGGACCGTGGCCACGGCGTGTCGCACCAGAGCCTCGGTGAAGGCCATTTGATCCTGGTCGGTATCGCCGACGCGATACCACTCCAACATCGTGAACTCGGGGTTGTGCCGCGGCCCGCGCTCCAGACTGCGGATCGCTTTCGTGAACTGATAGATCGCTTGGGCACCCGCGACGAGCAACCGTTTCATCGCGAACTCGGGCGAGGTCTGTAAATACCGCACAGCCCCGCCCCCGATCGGCACCACCACCGGATCGAGCCAGAGATCGACGCACACATCGGCGGAGAGCAACGGTGTTTCGACCTCCCAATAGCCCTGGGAGTCGAAGAACTCACGAATCGAACGGACCACCCCGGCACGGGCTTGCAGCGTTTCCATGCGGGCAGACGGGAGGTCGAAATCGGAAGGCATGCGGAAGGCCGTCTCAAGAAGGGAACAGGGAACCCAGCATTGTGACCGCTCCCGTGGATCGGCTTCCAGCCAGCCCGACTTTTCCAGGCATCAGCGAGTGTGCATCGGAAAACGGTCGCCAAGCATCGGCGTGACGCTTTGCCGACTTTTGTGACGCACGCCCCTTGTGGAGTGGTCGTATGCCACAGCTCACACCACGATCAGATCAATGATTACGATTGCCGATCGTCACGCGTTGTCCTAGGCTAAAGCGGTTCCTATCGCAGGAGGCTCCCATGCCCCACAGCCCTTCGACCAATCGTTGTCCCGGCATTCACCGCCGATCGTTCCTCGCCGACATGGGGATGGGGTTCACCGGTCTGGCACTGGGGGCCATGCTCTCTCGTGACGGCGTGGTTCGGGCCAATGATGCCGAAACCTGGCAACCCCCGACGGGGCAGCCGCACTTCACCCCTCGGGCGAAGAGCGTCATCTGGCTCTTCATGAACGGCGGCGTGTCGCACATGGAGAGCTTCGACCCGAAGCCGGAGCTGACGAAGTACGCCGGGATGTCGATCAACGAGACCCCTTTCGCAGAGACGCAAAGCCCCGCGAAACTCAAGCTGGCCCGCGTGACAGTCGTCAACGACGCCAACGGGCAGCAGCGAAACAAGCTCTACCCGTTGCAGGTCGGCTATCAGAAATATGGCGAGGCCGGGATCGAACTCAGTAACTGGGTGCCGCATCTGGGAAGCTGTGTCGATGATCTGGCGATCGTGCGCTCGATGTGGACCACGGATGACAACCACGGAGCCCAGACGCAGTTTCATTCGGGGCGGCATATGCTCGATGGGGAGTACCCGACTCTGGGGGCGTGGGTCCATTATGGGTTGGGGTCTCTGAACGACAACCTGCCGCAGTTCATCTCGATGGGGAACCGCGAGTATTGGAACAAGAAGGATGGCCACTACCTCGGCCCCGCGCATGATGCGATCCCGATCCGCGTCGACCCGAACAACCCGCTCGACTTCGGAAAGCCGGAAAGTGGCCTGACCTCACAACAGCAAAAGATCGCCTTCGACCTCGTCGGTCGACTCAACCGCGAACGGGCTGTCGAGTACCCGGATGACCCGGCGCTGGCGGCACGGATCAAGGCTTATGAGTTGGCCTTTCGCATGCAGACCTCGGTCCCCGAAACGATCAACTTTGCCAGCGAAACGGAGAGTACGCAACAGCTGTACGGCCTGGATGATCCGGCCACGAAAGAGTTCGGGATGCAGATGCTCGCCAGTCGCCGGCTGGTCGAGCGCGGCGTGCGCTTCATCCAGGTTCAGCACGGTGCCGGAGGAGCGGGGGCGTGGGATGCGCATGGCGGTCTGAAGGCGAACCACTCGACCAACTTCAAGGCCGTCGACAAGCCGGTCGCCGGACTCTTGAAGGATCTCAAGCAACGCGGGCTGCTCGACTCGACGCTGGTGGTCTTCGCGAGCGAGTTCGGTCGGACACCCGGCACCCAAGGTTCCGATGGCCGCGACCACCACATCTATGGCTTCTCCGTCTGGATGGCTGGCGGCGGAATCAAAGGGGGCATCGCTCACGGGTCGACCGACGAGATCGGCTTCCACGCCGTCGAGAAGCGGCACTACGTGACCGACATCCATGCCACCATCCTCAAGCAGATGGGGCTCGATTCACGCAAGTTGGAGGTGCCGGGACGGAAGCGGTTGGAGATCGACCATGGGCAGGTGATTGATGAGATTATCGCGTGAGCATTTTCGGAATTGGTCTTCAGTGTGTCCCCTCCGTTCCGGCTCCCCTCTCCCCCCGCAGACTGTTGAAGTCAGTGGCATGGGCGTCTCGCCCATGCGATTTCCCAGGATTCACGGGCGGGACGCCCGTGCCACGGGGCTTTTTCAACAGGCCCCTGGTGAGGGGCTGGGGGCTGGGGATAGGGCAAGACGATGCGCGAGCCAAAGACATCATTCCAGACCGCAAGAAGAAAAGTGTCTGGGATGAGTCAGTTGCTGAGAGGTTCCTCAAATGGAAACAGGACGCGGTTGCCGAAGCAACGTGCGTCCTGCTTGTGAACAGTACTCGATTGTTCGAGGGCTTGCCTCTCATTGAGACAAGGGAGTTCCATCCTCAGCCCACTGGCCGTATCGATGGCAGAATTCTTACGAATTCCGCGACCTTGGGCTTAATTAATCGGCTGGAGGTCAGGCCGTTCGGCCTTTTCCAGAGGTTGGGCGGGCGGCATCGGTGCGACGGGCCTTGGGGCGACTTCATCGACAGGGTGCGGCTCCTGATCGACCGGTTGATCGACAGCGCGTTCCTGAATGATCTGCTCGCCCCCATGGACATGGCCTGGTTGAGCCCCGTTGCGGCACGTTTGGCAGCCTGCGCCTTGGCACAGTGGGCGATGCCACTGGGACGGCACCGGTGTCGGTGGAACCATGCCGCGATAGGCATGCCATTGCGGAACTGTCTGGTAGTAGTGGCCGAGTTGCGTTGTATCGGTCGGCATGTAGATCGCGACCGCCCGTTGACCGCCAGCTCCCGCGCCAGCCTGGCCGGTCCAGGCATCGGGGAATGACTTTTGGTAGGCCACAGCCTGGGGATGCGGTGTCCGCATCTTGCCCGGTGGCGACCAGCCGCTATCGGGTGAGTGCGTGCAAATCCCGTGCGGATTCAGCCAGTCGAGGAACTGATAGACGTGCCCGGTGTGGTTGATCCCATAGCCCGGGCAGCCGAGACCACCGGCGTAGATCCCGCCCAGACCCTGGGTCTGGCAGACCCCGTTTCGGCAGCCGCCACCTTGGTAGCCAGCGCCGCCTTGGTAGCCAGACCCGGCGTAACCGCCCTGATTCTGGCAGACGCCATTCGGACAGTTCCCGCCGCCCTCTTGTCCGGGAGCCCGGTCGCAGATCCGGATGATCCCTGCGGAATCATCGGCCTGAGCGGCTCCGCTCCAGAGAGCCACGCCTTGCAGCGCGGCCAGAGACAGCGTCCAAAATGCCTTCCGTACCATGATGTCGACTTCCTGTCTGGTGGTCTGACGCAAGGCCCGTTGCAGGCCGTCACCGATCCGTTGTGCTGCTCCGCAGCATGTATTTCATCGGACCGGGATTGTCCGACCGCTGCATGCAATCGGCATCTTCCCTCCCCTCGGAGGGAAGTCATCTGGCATTTACGGTTGAACCGGTACAGCCTGCATCCCTTGCCCTTGGTAGGCCTGAGCCTGCCCTGGGCTGACGGGATGACTGACCGGGGTCAGACGGCTCGAAGGAATGCCCCACCCATAGTTGTAGGTATGACCGACCACGGGAGCGAGTGGCACGGAGACCGGTCCGCCGTAGCCTTGAGCGGCGTAGACCTGGCCGTCACGCTGATCAAAGTGAGCCGGATTGACCGGGTAGACCATCGAGTAGTGGCCGATGGGCGGACACCCCTTGCCACAGCAGCCGCTGGGCAGGAAGTAACCGAACTTGCAAGCGGCCCAGCGACTCTTCTCGCGGCACTCATCGTGCATTTCGGTCCGCAATTGGATCGAGGCGAGCTGGGTTCGCGAGCGTTGCATCATCGCCTGGCCTTGCAGCCAGCCGTCGAACGCCTGCTTCGTTTCGCAGTCGTGGATGGCTTGCAGCGGGTGACTGTAGTAGTAGTCGTTGCGACAGTCCTGCTGCTGTTGCTGCTGCTGCTGTGGTGGGCAGTTCTGCGGGTCGTCATTCCCGCGTCGTTGCTGGCCGTTGTCGGTCCGCCGTTGCTGACGACGGTTCATTTCGTTCTGGGCCCGAATGACTTCCTCTTCGTTCTCGTCGTGCTTGACGAGTTCGACGGTGTTGTCGGCGGGCTTTTGAATTCGGACGACCCCTTCGGAGTCATCGGCCAGAGCCATCGAAGAGAGGGCCGACACAGCGAGCAAGCCCGCCAGTGCCCGTCCCGTCAGCTTCGTGAACTTCCATGATTTCATGATCGTGGTTCCTGCGACATCCCTGTTTCTCAAGCGACCCGTCGATCGGTACCCCCCGCGACGGTGACTTCTGAAAGGGGTCGGAATTAGCGGGGCGGGATGAATCCAGAGAACGGCTTGTAGTTCGAGTGGTACTTGACCTTGACCTCGGTGCCTTGCAGCTTCCAGCGCTCATGCTGCCGCATGCCAAACGGAGTCATGACCCAGCACCCCTTGACCTGGTAGTAGAACGGGCCGTACATCGCATGGTATTCGTGGGGATAGAGCATCTCGTGGGGCGCGAACGCCTGGTTCGTGATGATCGTTCCGCCGGTCCAGTTGGGGACGTTCTGCTGCGGAGAGGGATAGAGCGGGGCGTTCAACTGCGGGTATTGCCCGAGGTTGATCGCATTCGGATTGCCAGCCTGCGGGTTTTGCCCGCGGACCACGATCTCTTCGTGCGCGACCTGCCGCACCGCCTTGGCGGGCCGGTAAGTCGACATCGACACGCGGCCTTCGCCTTCCCCGGTCGGGGCGGCAACCGCCGTTTGGATCCAACCCGCAGCGCACAGAATCGCCGCTCCGGTTAGGAATACATGGAACTTGGACATCGCCCCCCCTCCCTGGGTTTTGTCAAACGAGCCGGTCGCTACAGCGTCCGGTTTCGAGACTTTTGATCAACCCGGCATCACTCCCGGGTGGGTCCACCACAAGACATCGGAACGCCTCAAGAGACGATGACCCGCTGTTCCGAAATGGACCACGACACCCTTGAAATTCGGCTGGTAGCGGTGGCAACGATCACTCATTCAAAGACTAGACTGCGGGAATGCTCAATTTTTCCGAAGATGATGCCCGCAAACGAGATACGGAGAATGAATACTCTTCGAAATCGGTGTAATCGTTATAGGCGGAAAAGTCTAACAGGGCCTTGGAATGGTGTCGGAGGTGTCAGTCTTTAGTGGCCCGTTGTCAGGCCAGCGGGCGAAAAGAGTCTCCCCGTAAGACGGCCTTTCCAGGCCTGGAAAGGCCGTCCTACGGGGGACATCAATGACCGTCACTTGCCTCAGACAGAAGCGGGCCGCCGCTGATCCTTCGAGCGGGCGGGAAGCCGAACCCGCGATGGGCTCACGAATTCTCCTGCATCCCAAACAACGCGCGCGCGTTCGCCGTTGTCAGCTCGGCAATCTCCGGCAGCGTCAGCCCGCGCGCTTCCCCGAGCGTCGCTGCCGTTCGCGCCACGAACGCGGGTTCGTTCTTTTTCCCCCGATGCGGGACGGGAGCCAAGTAGGGGCAGTCGGTTTCCACAAGGATTCGGTGGGCTGGAACCGAGGCTGCGAGAGCTCGCAGCTCCTCATTCTTCTTGTACGTCAGCATCCCCGAAAACGAGAGCCAGAGCCCGTGGTCAAGGCACCGCTGCGCTGTCTCGGGGCTGCCGCAGAAGGAATGCATCACCCCTCGCAAGGGGCCGTGGAGTGCCTCGCGATCGAGTACGGCTAGGGTCTCAGCTTCGGCCTCGCGGCAGTGGACAATGAACGGCTTGTTGGTTTCGCGGGAGAGGGCGACGTGCCGTTCGAAGAAGTCGACCTGGACCTCCATCGGCGTATGGTCCCAGTACCGATCGAGACCGGTTTCGCCGACCGCCACCACACGCGGGTGCTGGGCCAATTCGCAGACCACTCGCCAGTCATCGACAGATGCCAGAGCGGCATAGTTCGGATGAATCCCGACCGCCGCCCAGACCGCCGGATACTTCTCGGCCAAGGCAATCGCCCGGCGGCAGGAATCGGCTGTGATCCCGATCGTGATGATCCCGCGAACGCCAGCCGCCCGCGCCCGTTCGATGACCTCATCGATTTCCGCCTCGAACGATTGCTCGTCGAGGTGGGCATGGGTGTCGATCAGAATGGGGAGGGGCATGAGAGGTCAAACGGGAGGAGGGAATCCGAACCGGGCAGGTGTCGTTTGGTTTCGATTGTAACTGGACTCGAACCGCTGGTCGCTGGAACTGGCATGGATGAGCCTGATGGATGGGCTGGTCCACTCGATCCCTTTCATGGCGAATCGCGGTGAACTTTTGATAAGATGCTCGAATGAACATGACAGACGCGCAGTCCATTGACGTTCGCATTTTGCAAACAGTCGTCGCTCCCGGCGAGTCGACTCTCAGTGTGCCAGTTGCGCGGGCGGTGGCGGCGTTAGAATTCTCGGCAGACCAGACCAACAAGATTCATAAGCTGTTGGACAAGAATAATGCGGGTACGATCACAGCTCGCGAACTGGCAGAGTTGGAGGGGTATACCCGCGTGGGGAATTTTTTGAACCTGCTCAAGACTAAGGCCCGTCGATCCTTGTCTCGTAAGACGACCCCTCGATGACCGCCCAGCGACTGCCGCAACGACTGATTCGACACGTTTGGCAGCGGGCAGACAGCTACTGCGAGTATTGCCAGCTGCACCAAAAGTTCGATCTCTTGCCGCATCATGTGGATCATGTCGTGGCGCGCAAGCACGAGGGACCAGATACCGAGGACAATCTGGCATTGGCTTGCGTGAACTGTAGTCTGGCCAAAGGCTCGAACATTGCGGGGCGTGATTCCCGAACGGGCCAGGTGATCCCTTTGTTTCATCCGCGAACACAGGCTTGGAATGATCACTTTCGGTGGCATGGACCGCTGGTTGTGGGTCGATCCAATATCGGACGGGCCACCGTGGCGGTTCTGAACATGAACCGCCCTGATCGAGTCGCCCTGCGGAAGATGCTCATCGCCGATGGCACATTCCCTCCGGCTGGGGATTGACGCCAAATGTCATATTTACATCGCGAAGCAGGGTGAACATGCGAATGTCACACCGCCTCATAAAACCTCACTTCGATGAGTTCCAAAGACATGGCGATGCAAGGCTGCGATAACAATTATGGCTACCCCGGTCAGCTGCATCCGTTGGTTATGCCCGGCTACCATTGCCCAGAGGCAGAGGCTGACAGCAAGAAGGCCGCCTCACCTGGAACGCCAGCCAACCACTGAAACCCGCCAACGCCTTCCGCGAAAGGTTCCACCAGTCCGGCCACGTTGTCCCATGTGCCAGTGGTGAACCCGCATTCAAATTCGCATGGGCCGCAGCCACGAATTATCGCCTGATCCCAGGACCGGCGAACCAATGTCAGCCGGCACTCGCCGACTGGCTCGACAACCGGCAACTCATGGATCTTGACGTGATCACCCGCCCCAGATGCCAGCGCGGCCACGGCGGTGAGCAGTTGTCCCGCCTCAACAGGGGTGAAATCGTAAAGCCGGATGAGCGGACAATCGGGCGAACCGTCGACGAGGTACTCCAGCTTCATACAAGTCTCAAAGGACATAACTACGGTTAGACAGAATTCGCTTCCGCCGATCAGAAACCGAGACGCTGTCAATCACCGGAATGCTCATCGTGAGTCATCTCTCGAAAGATTCGAAGCGTTCTTGGTCTTCAGTGATTGTCGCTGCGTTGACTCGGGTGTCAACATGGATCTCGTGGGGGGGCGCCTTTCAGGCCGTGAAATCTGACCGTGGGAACCAGCCGGTCGATGGGCGTGGAACGTGACAGGCTGGAAGCCTATCCCACGGGAGTGACTCTACCCTGCCAGCGCTTCGCTGACTGCAGCCAGCACCTCCCCATGCAGCAACCCGTTTGTCACCACGACCCCGCGATTCTTGGTCAGCTCGCGGCCCTGCGAAAAGTCGAGCGTTCCGCCGTACATGTCGGTGACGCGGCCACCGGCTTCTTCCACGACCAGCACGCCGCCCGCGTGGTCCCAGATCTTTTCGTGGTAGGTCGCCTTGGTCGGCATGCGGAGGTAGAGATCTGCCTCGCCGCGCGCGACGACGCCGTACTTGGCCTGGCTATCGAGGCGACTTGGCGGGGCCTCACTTCTAAGAATCTGTCGAATCTTGCCAGTCACATCCTGGGCATTGTGCCCCGACTCGACCGACTCACAGAAGCGGGCCATCGAACCACGAGCGGTCCCGCTGACGCGCACGACCTTGGGAGCAGCCTGGGCATCATCCAGCAACCGCAGATGAGCCCCCTGACCTCTGACCGCCGAGAACAAGGCTCCGAGTTGCTTGTCCCACGCATCCTCAGCAGGCAGGTTTGGACAGGCAAGAACGCTCACTTCGATCTCTCCATCAACAATCAGTGCCAGCGCGATCGCGTACTGTTCGTTCCGCAGGAACCCCTTCGTTCCATCGATCGGGTCGAGCGTCCAGAAGCGTGACTTCCCGCCAGTGCCATGCCCGCGATCGATCCATCCGCAGACCTGATCAGCACTGCCAGTGACGCCAGCGGCGGCCACCTCGCGAACGACCCGCTCAAGCTGCGAGGCATGCTCGCCCGCACGGAGTTCATTGGCATCCTCTTCGCCGACAATGGCGTCATCAGGGAAGGCATCGCCGATGACTTTGCACACGATCGCCTGGCTCGCATAGTCGGCGACGGTGACCGGCGACTTGTCCTGCTTAGCGATCGTCTCTGGCGAAACACTCTTCTGCACCGCCCGGCAGGCAATGCTCGCCATTCGCACAGCTCGCAAAGCCGTTTCGAGTTCGCGGTGAAAAAGTTGCGACATCAATCACTCCCTCAGTCAGATCAGTGAGCGTCATTTCGAAGCCTATGGGGGGCACTAAGTCGCAGGTTCCGGCATCGGCTCGTGGCACGGGCGTCCCGCCCGTGTTCCCTTGGAAAAACGCATGGGCGAGACGCCCATGCCACGTTCAGTCAAACGAAATCAGCCCGAGACGTTTCCGCCCGGGCTGAAGTGAGTGCTGCACCAACGGTCAAAGGACTACTCTTGAACGAGCGGAGCCTTCTTTTCCTTGATCCCGGGGCACTGCGGAGACATCTCAGCGTTCAGTGCCTTGTAGTCGGCCCACTGCTCGGGCAGGTTGTCTTCATGGAAGATCGCAGCCACTGGGCACTCGGGGACGCAGGCTTCGCAGTCGATGCACTCGTCCGGATGAATGAAGAGGATCTGCTCGGCTTCGTAGAAGCATTCGACCGGACAAACAACGACGCAATCGGTGTACTTACAACCGAAGCAAGGTTCCGCAACGATGTGGGCCATGACGAGTTCCTCTGGGACGCAAGGCGTGACGACGCCCAACGACGATGCCCACTCAATCGACCGAAAGACGCGAAACCGTGAACCGATTTCGTGAGGTCCGCCAATCCACACCGTGAATCGGCCCCCCGAACAAACCGGGCGTCCTGTCCGTCAACCCAAGCAACTTGCATGTGTTCATGAGGTTGCAACCGTCAGTAGTCCGATTTCTAGGTCGCTTAAACTCGACTGTCAAGCGACGATTTTCACCCGTCGTGGGGAGTCTTGGAAACAGGAAGAGATTGTCGCTCATCGAGTTGCGAAAAAGGATGCAATCTGGCCACGTTTCTGGTACACTGATCGGCAGTTTCGTATCCCGCATTGGAGAGTCAATCACATGTTGATTCACTGCCCGCATTGCAACAACGCCATTCAGTTACTCTTACCGCCGCCCTCCGAGGTGCCGGTCACTTGCCCTTCCTGCGGCAGTGAGTGGCGAACATGGGACACGGAAACCGCTCCAATTCGGACCGGCCCCGCGCGCATGATGGGCCGCTTTGAATTGCTCCACAAGCTGGGCCAGGGTCAGTTTGGCGAAGTTTGGAGCGCCAAGGACCCCGCTCTCGACCGGTTCGTCGCGATCAAGATTCCCCGCAAAGAGGAACTCGACGAATCCGACATCGAGCGGTTCTTACGCGAAGCCCGAGCTGCGGCCCAATTGCGGCACCCGAATATCGTCCAGGTTCTGGAAGTGAACCGGGATGATAAGAACATCTACATCGTCAGCGATCTCATCCATGGAGCCACGCTCGCCGACCAACTCCACGCGGGCTGGCGACCACCTCATGAACAGACAGCCCAGCTCTGCCTGACCCTGGCCGAGGCGCTGCAGCATGCGCATGAAAACGGCGTGATTCACCGCGATGTGAAGCCCGCGAATGTGATGCTCGACAATGTGGGAAAGCTGTCGCTGATGGACTTTGGCCTGGCCAAACGGAACGCGGGGGAAGTCACGATGACCGTCGAGGGACGGATCCTCGGCACCCCCGCTTACATGTCGCCCGAGCAAGCCCGCGGCGATGGCCACAACGCCGATGCGCGGAGTGATGTCTACTCGCTGGGCGTGATGCTCTTTGAGATGCTGACCAAAATCCGCCCATTCAAGGGCGGCTCGCAACTCCTGATCCAGCAGATCCTCCACAAAGAACCCGCCCTGCCGCGAACGATCGACAAATCGATCCCGATCGATCTGCAAACGATCTGCCTGAAGATGCTGGAGAAGAATCCGGACAGCCGATACCAGACCGCCCAAGAAGTGGCCGATGAACTCCGCCGCTGGCTGACCGGCAAATCGATCCTCGCCCGCCCAACCCCGTTCTACACCCGCTGGGGCCGCTGGGCCGAACGGAACCGCAGAATGGCCCTCACGCTAGGAGTCTGCGCAGCCCTCACACTCTTGCTCGGCGTAGTCGGGGCCGACAACTTGCGGCGAAGAAACGAAGACCTGCCGGTGGTGCATGACGTGTTGATCAAGACGTATCCGGCTGGGGCGCGGGTGGTGTGTGTGCCGCTCGACCCCAACACGGGGGAACCGCAGGGGGATAAGCGAGTTTTTGCCTCAACCCTTTCGCCAGCCACCATGCGGCTTGAAGCAATGGACTATCTGGTGGTCGCAGAAGTCGAGGGGCACGGTTTTCATGAAGTGATCAGGCATGTGCCTACAACGAAAGAGAGCGAAGTACCAAGGGAATTCGCTCATATGAGCTGGAAATGGAGAAATGAAGGCGGCTTGGACTGGCCACCGATTGTAATACCAACCACCGACAGTAACCGAATTGAGATGGTCAGACTTACAGGTGGTCAGATCGAAATAATCCCCCTCCCAGGGTTCGCTGCTCCCGAGCCATATCGGTCGACTATGCTAGAACAATATCCACCACTTAAGAGATCATCTGTTGTTACAGTGGCCCCCTATCTACTCGCGGTGCATGAGTTGACGCGAGGAGAGGCTGCTCAGATTATACGAAGTACCTGTGAATACCCCTCGGAAATTCTGCAGGAATGGTTTCCTACTCTTTCGGATTGCCACAAAGCGATTGACGACACGATGCAAAGATCCCCGTTCTTAGGATCCGAGGCAGGACCGATTACACAAATCTCAAATGATGAAGCACTCCGATTTGCTGAACTGGCAGGATTGCGCCTAATGACCGAAGAGGAATATCAGTTTGCAGCCACCAATGGAGGCACGACTCTATTTCCATGGGGAGACAATCCTGATCTCATCACTGGTTTCGAGCATTTGCCAGCCGAATATGACCAAACGGTCAAATCGCCCAAAGTTTTCGGACTTTTTTCCGGCCCAGGAGAGTGGACTTCGACATGGGCAAAACCATACCCCACGGAACCTAACATACCTGGGGGTGCGGACTCTTCAATCAATCGAGTGGTGCGAGGCGGCACGGAACAAACCTTGCAAACCAAGAAGAGGGGAGCGTCCCTTCGAGAGTTTCGAATGACATCCGAAAGCCACCGTCTGATCGGAGTTCGGTTTTCCCGATCAGGGGCTCCCCCTTTTCTTGATTCGCTCAAATAGGAATGGATACGTCTACGCACCCATGCGCCTAATCTACGGCTTCATGACGGAGACTGCGTTCACGCCGATTTCACCTTTGAACCAGTTCTTGATAGATGTATCCGTTCCTTTCCAGTTGTCACCAAAGTGCTTGGCTGGGATATCGAACTTCCAGACTTGATCATCACGTTGCCGCATCGCCGTGAACTCTGCGCCTTCGTTCACAACCATGACACCGCGTGTATCTTTCAACTCCTGGGCGAGAACAACTGGGATCGGCTTAACAAAGCCATCAGCAACCATGAACATTTTGGGGTGCGTCACAAGCAACACCCGTACAACTCGCTCTTGGCCGTCCTTCTTAATCTTGCAGTGGAAGTCAGACACAACCACAGCAAGACTCCCCTTCAGATCGATATTGTCAGTTGCTCCATCGAATCCGCCCGGATTTGCGTGCAATTCTTCGACCGAAGTTGAGCTGGACCCGATGGGACTGCTGCACATCATCGCCACACATCCCAAGGGTGCGTGTTCAGCAGTATCAGACCCCCCGACAGGCATTCCAGCGCATTCGTTGGCCCCAGAACCACTCAGGCAGTAGTAGTAGTAGCGACCACTCCATTGACCTGTAAATGCGACCGGACAGATTTCCCCTCCAGCTGCACGGACAACCGCCCCACACACTCCGGACGCCACAACCAGCCCCAAGACTGCGACAAGAACAGAACGGCGACTCATTAGACACCTCACTTGCAAGACACATGATCCGATCAACATGGCACCAAGCCACGTCACACTCGAATCAGAGAAACTCAGGCTTTCGAGACGGATCACAATCGCACATATGAGAGAAGGCGGTTTGAAGTGTATCCTTCATCATGGGCAAAGAGGATGGTAATTTGGCAGCATCGATCCAACCACGGCCCATATGGAATGCCCATGAGAAAACAGACTTCCAAGTTGTTGGGTCTGAGTCACACCAGAACATTTCCTGTGTATCATTCGTGGATGACGTAAAGCTGGCGACTTTACTCACCGAATGAGCCGTGCTGAAAATCCCCGAATAGCAAGAATGCACAGCCACATGAATCTCAGTACGAGTCGGGTGGCTCCCGAGTATCGCAACCAGTTCTTCCTCAAGCATCGTGTCGGATGCGAAATCCGCACAGGGTGCCACGCTCGGACTCGAATCCTCACCTTTAGGTTTCAACGGCTGTCCCGCTGGGAGTAACAAGGGAACCAACCGGCCGTTGCCATCCAAGTGAGAACAAGATCCTCGGAACACGACAGCGTCCGGAACGAATCCAGAGACTTTTTGGACACAATGCAGACACGCTGGGATTTCATTGGCGGGATCCGCCACCCGCCCATGTCCACACAGGAACACTAAGACTTGGCCACCGATTTCACAGACCTCATTCAACACCCGCTGAAGCTCTGCCTTCGTCGCTGTTCCGTCAATGTCAAACCCTGCCGCAGCAGCCGCAGGGGTATTGGGTCGGGCACCGCAAGCATAGAGGACTGTGATTGCCGCCGGGGCAACTCCAAGGCTTTCGACAAGAGTCCGATGTGTTGTGGCGATGGCGTTGAAGAATGAATGACGCGAGTCGGCTGGATCATTGATGTCGCCACAAAACAAGATGGCTCGAAACAAGGTACTGGCAGCGGTTCCAACCTCCGGAAGCTGTGGCCAACTCTGAGTTCGAATGTGATCGCAACACATAGACTGATGCTCCCCTAGAAACTGTCGTGAGCCGCTTGTAATGCGCCGCGAAGACCTGAGTCATGAGCCTGATCGTGATTCACTGATCACAATTCGACAGCCTTGAATAAAGACTGTCAAGTCATCCAGCGCTGCGTTGAATCAGGCAGGCAGGGAATGACCTGTTTAGGTCATTCCGGCGAGCGGTCCGTGAGAACATGCCGTGGGATAGGCTTCCAGCTTGTCAGATTCGCTCGAAAGACAGGCTGGAAGCCTATCCCACAGGGCCTGACGTACCAGCCGCTCGCCCCCAAGCCCCCCCCCACCGCACGTTCCTCTTGACCCGCTCCCCGCCCGCGTGGTCTGATCCCGCCTGCGAATTGCCCCGACAGCCCTTGGCGACCCGGGAGAGGCTGTCGGTCGTTGCGGCGTCCCCGCGATTTTGGAAAAATCGCCGACACGGAGACGACGGCTGGAGGAAGGCTCGAACGAGAGCCCGCTCTTCTGGAGTGGGTCTGTTCGTGTTCGAGCGGCGGTGGACTTGGCGGGCGGCGTACCGGCGATTTCGGAGAAATCGCCGACAATCTCACAGACTGACAACCCCGGAGGGAATGGATTCCCGTGCGAGATCTGAAGAGGATGATCCCGTTTCTTTGGCCACACCGGCGGAAGTTCTTCCTGTCGTGTGTGTTCGGGGTCATTGTCGCCGTATTGTGGGGCGGGAATCTGACGGTGATCTATCCGGTGATGCAGGTGCTGCTCAAGGAGCGGACCTTGCAGGTCTTTGTCACCGAGGAGATCGCCCAGGCTCGCGATCAGCAGAAAACTTCGCAGGCGGAGATCGATCGGTTCGAGGGGAAGCTGGCGGAACTTCGCAAACTCAACGAGCCGGAAAGCTCCGATCGGTTTCGCCAGACGGTCGCCACGCTCGGGAAACATCTGGATGACCAGGCCCAGGCGACCGACGATGAGTGGTACATGCTCTGGGCCCAGAGCGTCGTCACCATGCCGTGGTTTCCGACGACCGAGTACCGGACCTTCTTGCTGATCATCGCTGTCGTGGTACTGATGACGGCGGTCAAGGGAGTCTTCACCTACTTACAAGATGTCCTGGTCGGGCAATGCGTCGAGTCCTCCGTTGTCGGCATTCGCAAGCACCTGCTCCGGAAGATGCTGCAGCTCGACTACCAGACCCTCTCCGCCGAAGGCTCCGCTGGGCTGATGTCACGATTCACCTATGACACCGAAGTTCTCGCCACCGGGATGTCGGTCGTCGGGGCGAGGTTCATTCGCGAGCCGCTCAAATGCCTCGCCTGCGGGGCGTTCGCCTTCTGGATCAACTGGCAGCTCACGCTGCTCTCGCTAGTCATGATGCCGGTCATTGGGCTGGTCTTTGCCTATCTCAGCAAGACTCTCAAGCGCGCCAGTCGGCGGATGGCCGAGAGCATGACCCGCGTCTACAAACTGCTTGAGGAGACGTTCGACGGGATTAAGGTCGTCATCGCCTTTGGCACTGCACACCTCCATCGCCGCAAGTTCGATCAGGAGTATCAGACCTACTACAAGAAGGCTGTGAAGGTCGTCAAAATCGACGCCATCACGAAGCCGACGATGGAGATGCTCGGGGTTTTGTCGCTGTTTATCGCCCTCTTGCCGGGGGCGTATCTGGTGCTGCGGCACAAGACCGAAATCTGGGGGATCACCCTCGCCTCAAGCCCCATGTCGGTTGAGCGGCTGGGGGTGTTGTACGCCATGCTGGCGGGGATGCTCGACCCTTGCCGCAAGATGAACGCTTCGTTGTCGCGGCTGCGACGGGCCTTTGTGGCGCTGGAGCGGATCTTGGCGATGATGGACACGAAGACGCTCGTGCAGCAAG
>JAYSVZ010000400.1:0-4996 GCA_043718305.1 Planctomycetota bacterium
AAGTAGGAAGTAGGAAGTAGGAAGTAGGAAGTAGGAAGTAGGAAGTAGGAAGTAGGAAGTAGGAAGTAGGAAGTAGGAAGTAGGAAGTAGGAAGACCCCACTCGCGTCCCACTGTAATTTTATTTTAACAGCTTCAAACGGTCCGTCAACATTTTCCGGAGGTTCTTTTTCAGATTTATGGAATTCGATCTTGGCGGGGGCAGATGCGGTTTTAATCGCTCGGAGCATCTATGCCTTCGTCTTCTGCTCCTGGCCCCCGTCAACCGGGGGCGTCGGGGGAGTCTCTTCCTTCGGTTTTGGCACTGGGACTTCTTCGGGGGCGATGGCCTTGAGGGCGTTCAAAGCGGCGGCGCGGACGAGTTGTTCTTTGTCATTGAGGAGCAGCTTGATCTGCGGCACCGTGTCCTTCACGGCGGGGCCGAAGTAGCCGAGCGATCGGACGGCGTCGCGGCGGACGCGGGTGGCGGGGTCGTCGAGGCAGTCGATCAGGGCGGGGATGCCAGCGGTCGCGGTGGGGCCGATGTCGCCGATCGCTTCGACGGCGTGTTCGCGGATCGTCTCCTCGGCGTGCGTGCAATACTCGATGAGGACCGGCAAGGCGTCGATCCCTTCGGGGCCGAGTTTGCCGAGCGCGCGGGCGGCGTTCCAGCGGGTTTCGGTGTCTTTGGTTTCGTCTTGCAAGAGCTTAATGAGGTCGGGGAGGGCGGCCTTGGCTTGTCCGCGGTAGACGCTGATCGCGCGGGCCACGCGGCCCGCGTGTTCCGAGGTCAGCATCGGGATCAAGGCCGGGAGTGCTTTCGTGACCGGGGTCTCGACCGCCGGAATTGCGACGGCCGCCACAGCCCGCACATGCGAATCGGGATCGCGGGTGGCAGCGATCAGATCATCACTCGCCGCATGGGCCACCGGGCCGAGCTTGCCCAGCAACTCGGCGGCCAGGAACTGGACCTCGGGGTCTGGGTGCTCACGAAGCAGCTCGCAAAGCACGCCGACGCTGTCCGCTCCCGCCGCCTCGAGCTTGGGAATCGCTTCCGCTCGCGTGGCCGGCCCTGCGTGCAGTTGATGCCCCCAGTAGCGGGTCGGGTAACCGGCACAGAATTGATCACCAGCCAGTGTCCCGAGGATGGTTGCCGACTGCCAGATGGTAAAAGCCGCAATCGCCATCAGAAGTGCTGCGATCCCGAAGCCGAGTTTTCGACGATTCATGTGTAATAGGCCTGTCAAGATGTGCGGAATGGGAGTGGCGTGACCGGGAGTGGCCGAAACTTGGGAGAACCGAATCTCACGAATTGAGAAAGATTCAATTTGCAGTGAGCGGGGATTGGATTTAGGGTGGTGTGCGTCACGACTTGCGATTCTAGGTCGCTGGTCGACTTGGCTCAATCACAGTTCCGGTGGGAGCGAGGTTGCTGGTGAGTTGTCAGTCGTCAGTTTTCAGTTGTCAGTCAGAGGGCGAGCCCCAGTGCGAGTGAGTCGGGTTACGGGAGATCGGCGGGATCGAACATCGGCTTGATGCTCGGCCCTCACCCCCCAGCCCCTCTCCCGAGGGGAGAGGGGAGCCGGAACGGAATGCGTTGTGCCCTTACTCTCACAAAGAGATCCCCTCATTGCTCAAGTCCAAGGAGTTATTTCATGGCGAAGCGATCCAATGGTTTCACGCTCATTGAGTTATTAGTCGTCATCGCGATTATCGCGGTATTAGTTGCTCTCCTTTTGCCAGCCGTGCAACAGGTCCGCGAAGCCGCTCGTCGCACGCAGTGTAAGAACCATTTGAAGCAGTGGGGACTTGCCCTGCACAACTATGCAGATACGAATTCGGTGTTGCCACCGAGTGCGGCGATCAACCTTTCCCCGGGAGCGGGGACGACCGACTCGTGGTCGGCCCACGCGCGGTTGCTGCCTTACATCGATCAAGCGACCGTCTACAACAAGATCGACCTCAGCTCCGACTGGTCGACGCAAACGGTTCTGGACGGGCTCAAGCTGGTGATGCTGACTTGTCCCAGTGATGTGCGGAGTGACCAGATTCGAGTTCCGACGCTCAACCGCCCGAAGCACTACCCGACCTCCTACGGGTTCTGCATGGGAACATGGTTTATCTTTAACCCGGCGACGGGCAGGGCCGGGGATGGCCCGTTCTTGCCAAATGCGAAAATCGGGTTTGGAGCGATCATCGATGGGACTTCCAGCACGATGATGATGGCCGAGGTCCGCTCCTGGAGTCCCACGCGCCGGACCGGTGGGCCGACGCCGAATACTGTTCCCGCAAGTGTTCCCGAGGTGGAAGCACTGATGTCTCAAGGAACCGTCTACCGCGATAACGGCCACACCGAATGGTTCGATGGCATCGTCCACCATGCGGGCTTTACGACGGTTCTGACTCCGAATACGTCGGCCCGGTGCAGTGATGGGACTAGCATCCTGAGCGACTGCAATTACAACTCCTGGCAGGAGGGAATCAACGGCCCACTCGGCCAGCCGACTTATGCCGCAGTCACCACTCGCAGCTATCACGAAGGAGCCGTCAACGTGACGATGCTCGATGGATCGGTGCGGACCGTGAGCGAGAATCTGGATCAAGCCGTCTGGCGGTCGCTGGGGACACGAGCGGGGAGTGAAGTGGTCGGCGAATTTTAGTGAGAGTGGTTTTAGAATTGCAAAAGCGGGGCTTGGCTCACGATGAGCTTGGAGTTCAGGCTTTTCGCCTGCCCGGAGCAGAACTGATCCGTAGCCACGTTCGCCAGAACGGGGGCGAGTGGCGTGATTGCCTACGTTCTGGCGAAACGTAGCGACCAGAGTTGGCCTCATTTCCACCCGCACGGGCAGAATAGAGAGTCGCCTGCCCGGAGCAGCCTAAAGGCTGGACTCCCACCGGACTCCAACCCAAACTGTCGGGCCATTCCGATTATGCCTCGCGTAACGATGCGGTAAGGCACGCGAACTGAAACGTTTGAAAACCGAGCCGAGCGTTCGATCCCGGCTCGTGTATACCCTTCGACTCTGGCGATTCCTCCATTCGGAGAGACTGCGCAAAGACTTTCGGCTGTGCGGGTTGTCGCAATCGTGTGAAGATCGTGGGAACCGTTTTGATCCGCGCGAGGGGCATTTGCGTTATTCTTGAAGTAGGCTCGATGGCGGGACCAGGCAATGCTGGGAAGCTGACAAAGTCGCCGGACTCTCCGAGTCCGGTGGATCGACAGTCGCTGTCCAGAACATCGCCCGGGGAAGAGTGAACCGCGAACTGACTGCGTACAGAGGGCGTCCTCTCTACCGGTCATCGTGGTTCACCGGACTCGGAGAGTCCGGCGACGTGGAGCGAACAGAGTGCATCTTGCTAGGAGATCGTGATGGCGGACTTTCCTTCCTTTCCAAAACGCGGCGAACGCGGGGCGCGGCGGCAGCTTCCGATGGCGGCTCCGGCGTTTGTGTTTCTGCTCTTCATGCTGATCATCGCGAGCTGGATGGTCTACTCCAGCTTTCGCGTCGATGTCGGCAAAGGGGAGATGGGGATTCTGATTCATAAGATCGGAAAGGATCTCCCCAATGGCGAAGAGGTCGCCCCTTCCGATGAGTACAAGGGGGTCCAGCGGGACGTGCTGATCGAAGCCCGCCACTTCCGGAACCCGTACGCCTGGACGTGGGAAGTTGTGCCGCAGATGGTGATCCCCCCCGGCAAGATCGGGGTGAAGGTCAGCTTGACCGGGGACGACTTGGGGTATGGAGAGTTTCTCTCTCGGGTTGATGCGAAAGGTGCCCCATTGACCAAGGGGATCATGCCCGGCATTCTGAACCCAGGGCGCTATACGCTGAACCCCTACATGTTCTCGATCCTCTTGGCTGAGCCGGTCACGATCCCCGCTGGTTTTAAGGGAGTGGTGACGAATCTGGCCGGGCCGTTGCCCAAGAAGCCGAACGAGCTGCTCGTCGAGCCGGGCGAACGCGGTGTGCAGAAGATCGCCCTTGAGCCGGGAACGCATCCGGTCAACCCGTACTTGACCCGAATCAATCTGGTCGACTGCCGCAGCCAGCGTTTCAACCTCGGTGAAGAAGGGGACATGGGATTCCCATCGAAGGACGGCTTTTGGGTCAGTCTGGATGGGGTGATCGAGTTCCGCGTCAATCCGGAGAAGGCTCCCGAGGTCTACGTCTTGTTCAATCAACAAGACAACGGCGAATTGATCGACGAGGAACTCGTTCGGACGGTCATCATGCCGAATGCCCGGAGCTTCTGCCGCCTGCAAGGCTCGAACTCCTCGGGCCGGGAATTCATTCAAGGAACCACCCGCACCAAGTTCCAGGAGACCTTCGAGACCTCGATGCGCGAGGCCTGCCAACCACTGGGCATCGAAGTGATCCAGGCCCTCGTCACCAAGATCCGTCCGCCACAGCAGATCGCCACCCCGGTCCGCGAACGCGAAATCGCCAAGCAGCAGGAGCTGCAATACCAGCAGCAGATCCTTCAGCAAGAGTCGGAACGGAAGCTGGCGGTCGAGAAAGCAATGGTCATCCAGAAGCAAGCCCTCGTGGCGGCGGAGCAGGATGTCGTCAAGGTCACCACCAAGGCCAAACAGGAGCAACAAGTCGCCCTCACCAAGGCCGACGAACAGCTCGCTGTCGCCAAGCTCAAGCTTGACGCCTCAATGGATGAGGCCGCAGCCATCGAAGCGAAGGGCCAGGCCGCAGCGGACGTGATTCGGTTCGAGAACGAAGCCGAGTCGGCAGGCTGGAAGAAAGCTGTCGAGTCATTCAGCGGGGATGGGCAGGCTTATGCTCAGTTCGTGCTGTACCAGAAGCTGGCTTCATCGTATCGGCGGATCATGGTCAACACCGCCGATAGCCCGATGATGAAGATCTTCGATGACTTCGCAGATGCCCATGCAGCGAGCAGTGCGACCCCGGGAGCGAAGCCGATTCCGCCCGTGAGTCCGGGTGAGGCGGCCACGCCGATGACGACGGCGACGCCGTAGGGCCGGGTCGGGTTGGAGTCCAGCCTTTA
>JAYSVZ010000005.1:0-2961 GCA_043718305.1 Planctomycetota bacterium
GCATTCTCGACCACGATCGTCTTTGCCCAGATGGAGTTTGAATCCTGGCTCTTGGCCGGGTCACACTCCCTGGCTGGTCAGCGATTGTTAAACAGCGCATAGGCTTTCCGGAAGGATTTTGTGGTTCCACCTGGAGATCTCGAAAGAGCCCCTCGCAACGCGAAAGGAGTATTCAAAGAGGCACTGACCGGATCATACAAGCCGACAACCGACCAGCCGTCGGTCACTCGGATGGTGGATCTTCAACAGATTCGCGATCGGAAAATGCGGTCGTTCATTCGTCTTGAAAACGCCATCGACCAACTGATCACTGCGTTCCGAGAAGACAGACACATTGTCACCCCTCAAGTCTTGTGTTGAGTTGACAAGATGACTCCCCATGGAGAGATGTTAAGCGTGCTGCGTCTGAATGGCTGACACCACATATCGAGATCCCACTAATCCATCGCGATCACATGCTGCGTGAGCCGCTCGTACCCGGTCGGCGTGATCAGGTAGTTATGCTCGATCCGCATTCCGCCGATCCCTTCTTGATAGGCCCCGGGCTCCAAGGTGATCACGTCACCCGCTTCGAGTATATCCGTACTCGATGGCACTAGAATCGGCGGTTCCGGATGGCCCAGGCCGATCCCGTGTCCAGCGTGGTGCGTGAAGAGTTCCGCCCGTCCGGCGTCGCGGAACGGCTTGTGAACAGCCGAGTGGACATCGGCGGCCTTGGCACCCGCCCGGAGGGTGCTCTCGCCGCCTTTCATCCCGGCGAGACACAGCGCGTGCATTTCTCGCAGTGCATCGGAGATCGCCCCGATCGCAAAGGTGTTCGTAAAGTCACCACGATACCCATCCAGTACGAACGAGAAGTCGAGGATGAACAGATCGCCCGCTTGCAGCGTGTAGTCGGTTGGCAGGCCGCCGACCTTGGGCTTGGTGGCGTTCGTCCCCCGGAAGTCGCCGTACACCAAACCCGGCCTTCCGGCGGCGGCGATGCACGCATCGGCGACAGCTCGGTAGACGTCAAGCTCGGTGACTCCGGGGCGGATCATCTGCTTGGCGCGGTACATCCCGGCCTCACCGGCTCGCATGCACTGACGAAGGAGGGCGATCTCGTCCGGCTCCTTGCGACGCCGGGTGACGCGAATCGCGGTGCCCAGGTCAGTGAAGATCGGGCCAGCCGCCGCTTCTTGCGAGGCGTTGCGGCCTTCAGCGGGGACACCCAGCAGATCAGCAGCCGCGACGGGCAGGGCCTCAGCTTCGACGAGCCCCTTGCGCCCCTTCAACTCGGGGGCCAGTTGTTGCAAGGCCCCGAGGAGTGCGTGATCGCGGTTCACGACCGAGAACTTGTGGTCGTACCACTTCTCGACGATTTCGCGATCAACATACGCTTTGTGTACGCCGGACCGGAGGGCAAAGTTATCCCCCAGAAGCGTGGCTCGTCCGCCTCGTTCGAGGCAGAGCCACCCGCGTTCGCCGCCGGAGAAACTCAGCGGCTGGACCCAGAAGTTGGCCAGGTACTGCACATGCCGGGGATCGGCGACAAGGATCCATTCCACATCCGCGGGGAGCGATTCCCACAGGCGTTTGCGACGGGCGAGACAACCTTCGAGAGTCAGCATGGGTGGCCTTCAGGGTGAGTTGTCGGATGGCCTTCCAGGCCGCCTGCTCCAGATACCAATCGAAAGCATCAAGGGGCACAACTGCTTGTTCAAGAACGAGTTGCACGCTGCGGTCGAAGCGAATCCAAGTCGTTTGAACCTCCACAGTTTACATCGAATGCAATGGATTACCATCGATTGAGGGACAGTTCTCGGACAGATTCGTTGCTGGTGCCCTTGGTGGTCCTGATTCCTGCTGCGTGATATCACGATGAACCTCATTCCATCCACTTCTTGTGTTCCTCGCCGCCTTCAACAAGCAATATCTCCCAAGGCAGGTCATCGACTTGAAGGAAGAGAATCGCATCTTGCAGTGACGCGCTGGGAACCCCCGGCTCACGGATGTGATCCGAGTTTTCACCCCCGTCGGCGATGACATCTGAAAGGGCTGAAGGCCCGGCCACTCATCGCCGAAACCCGAATGGTCGGCCCTTGATGCCTCGCTCTTTGCGGGCCGGACAAAGGATCGCGGACGCCTATCGCGAGGTCATCGGGAGCGGCATCGAAGATGCGCTGGCAATGGACGACTGAATCCAACACCCTAGAATTGCCGCCATGAGTTTGGCTCTGGATGACTTGATCGCTGCTGTCGCGACTCCCGCGGGGGCTGCTGCGCGAAGTGTGATTCGCGTGAGCGGGTCACGGGTCGTGGAACTGCTTGCACTGCGATTTTCGGAACCGCAGGGTGCCACTGGCGGTCGCTCGGGGCCGCCAGTGGTTTTGAACGTCGAGCGTCGCCCAGCACTGACGAGTCAAAGCCCTCGCCAGTGCCCCCCCCTTCTAACCGTCGAGCGGAACCGCACTCAACAGGCCCGAAGAATCCCCGGCCTGTATCACATCGAAGGCTGGCGGACCCCCGTCCCGGTCGACCTTTGGCTCTGGCCCACCAGTCGCAGCTACACCGGTCAGCCCTCGGCGGAGTTGCACCTTGTCGGTTCGCCGCCGGTCGTCGAGGCTCTGCTGGCTCAGCTCTTTCACGATGGGGCTCGGCCTGCAAGGGCGGGCGAGTTTACGCTGCGAGCTTTCCTGGCGGGGCGCGTCGATCTGGTCCAGGCCGAAGCGGTCCTGGGAGTGATTGACGCCACCGACCACGACCAGCTCAAGGCCGCCCTGACACAACTGGCGGGTGGGATTTCGAAGCGGATCGGCGAGGCGCGTGAGTCGCTGTTGCTCGACTTGGCTGACCTCGAAGCAGGGCTGGACTTTGTCGAAGAGGACATCGAGTTCGTGAAGCGGCCCCACATGCTCGCCCGCATTCGCCAAACGCTGTCTCTTGTGGAAGAACTCCTGCAACAAGGCACTGACCGCATGA
>JAYSVZ010000041.1:0-2824 GCA_043718305.1 Planctomycetota bacterium
TTCGAACTCGAAGGGACGATTGTTTTGAATGGAACTCCGCCACAGTCGGACATGTTCGGTCACATCCTCCGGATGGATCACCTGCTTCCAGCCCCGGCCCTTGAGTTGATCAAACGGCAGTCCGGTGTACTCGGACCACTGCGGATTGAAGTACTCCACTTCCCCATTGGGCTTGGAGGTCGCGATCTTGGGCGGCATCGTGTCGAGAATCCGCCGCAGTTGGTGCTCACTCGCGAGTTGAGCTTCCTCGGTCCGCTTGCGATCGGTGATATCAGTGGCCGTGCCCAGGATTTCCAGAACCCGTCCCGCCGCATCGCGCGTAAACGGCGTTTTGCGTCCGAGGAACCACCGCCATTCGCCACTGGGTTGCCGCAATCGATATTCGATGTCGAGGGCGACACCATCCGACACCTCTGCCAGACTTGCAAAATAGGCTGGCATCTTCGCCAGATCATCGGGGTGCATAAGGTGTGGCATGACCTCCGATCCCAAATCGAGGATTTCCTGTGCGGTATAACCCATGATGGTTGCGACTTGCGGGTTGACCCACCGGACGCAGAGCTCCACCAAATCAAAGACGTACATCACGTTGGGCATCACATGCGTGAGCCGCTCATTGAATCGCTGCTCCCGCTCAAGTTCTCTCAGAGTGGCCATGTGGGCTGAGATGTCCTCGACAGCAGCGATGAAGTGCAGCGGCTGTCCGGCGGCGTCGCGCAGCAAGGAGACCGTGAGATTCACATAGACATGCGAGCCGTCTTTACGGAGATAACGCTTTTCCATGGCATAGTTGTCGAATTCACCGGCCAATACACGTTTCATGTGGGCCAGGTGAGTGTCGAGATCTTCGGGATGCGTAATATCCGCATAGGTCTTGTTCGCGAGTTCCTCCGACGTATATCCCACAATCCGGCACAGGGCCTGGTTCATCCGCAACCATTTGCCATCCACTCCCACATGCGCCATGCCGATCGCCGCGTGTTCAAATGTCCCGCGAAAGCGTTCTTCGCTCTCTCGATACATGTCTGCGACCTGCCTGCGCTCCGTCACGTCCTCAATCGCCAGCAGAATCAACTCGGACTCGCTGCCGGGCTTCAGAATGCGGCGGGCATTGAGCAGCATCGTCTTCCGCCCGAGAGTGGGGAAGTCATGCTCCACCACGAAGTCTTGGAACACATGGTTCTCCGGCAAGACCTCTTCCAGCAGCGTCCGCAAGGCGGGAATGTCCCACTGGCGATTGCCCAGGTCGTAGACGAACTGACCTTGTGTCTCTGCCTGCGCGACGTGGAAGTTTTTGTAGAACGATCCGTTGGCTGTGACCACCTTGAGTGTCTGATCGAGAACCAGAAACGGCTCACGCATCGTGGCAATGATGTTGTCCGCGTAGGCCAGTGCATCGTGGGACAACTGCTCGACTCGCTTGCGCTCGGTCACATCGCGGAAGACCAGGACCACCCCAGCGATTTCGCCGGTGTCACTGCGGATCGGCGCGGCACTATCGTCGATGGGATGTTCGGTGCCGTCTTTGGCAATCAGCAGCGTATGATTGGCCAGACCGACAATGACCCCGTCCCGCAATGCCTTGTGCGCCGGGTTCTCGACAATGTTTCGAGTGGCCTCGTTGACGATGTGAAACACAGTCTCCAGCGCGAGCCCGGCGGCATCCGCCAGCGACCAACCGGTGAGTGCCTCTGCCACCGGATTCAGGAAGGTCACCCGCCCCCGATTATCCGTGGTGATGATCCCGTCCCCGATACAGGAGAGCGTCACGCGCAGCCACTCCGGCTGCTCGTGGAAGGCGGGCGGCAGCGGTGGGATGTGATTGGTCATGCGATCCGTCCGATTCAGTATCTGGTCAATGTGTGGGTGGGAAGTGGAGTGTGGCGAGTGCGGGGGTGGATGTGGTGTGTGTGATCTCGATCAGCCGTGACGTTCACAGCTCGCCAGCGTTTGTCCATCCAGGATGGATGCCTCGGTTCGCTCGAACCTGTTCTCAGGCGAGCGGCAGATGAAAGGTGACCGTAGCGGAAGTCGTCAGACTTTCGACGGCAAGAATCTCTCGGCGGGCGGCGAAACTCTGACGAGTTCCGCTACGGGAGATTCTTTCTTGCTGCTCACATCATGCCATCACCACCGTCACCTGATGCTCTTTCCGGTCGTCAACGAGGGGGATTGTCAGACTCGGAATCTCGACGCCATCCACCGTCACTCGCCCCACGGTCGAAGACGGCTTCGGTTGCTCGACCGTGATGTGGTACACCGTTTCGCGATACCGGTAGTGCATCACGAACGACTTCCACTCGGCAGGCAGGCACGGCGCGAACCGCAGGTGATCGACCTCCAGATGGACGCCCAGTAGCGACTCCACGATCAACTGGTACATCCAACTCGCCGACCCGGTGTACCAGGTCCAACCGCCACGCCCGATGTGCGGCGCCACCCCGTAGACATCGGCGGCGACGACGTACGGTTCGACTTTGTACTTGGCGATCTTGTCGGGCGATGAACCATGGTTGACGGGGTTGATGAGTTGAAATAACTCCCACGCTCGCTGATGGTCGCCGAGCTTCGCGAAGGCCATCACAGTCCAGATGGCGGCGTGGGTGTACTGGCCCCCGTTCTCGCGAACACCGGGGACGTACCCCTTGATGTAGCCGGGGTCGAGGGCCGACTTGTCGAACGGGGGATCGAAGAGCTGGATGAGAGCATCGCCTCGCCGCACGAGCCGCTGATCAACGGCCTGCATCGCCTGCATCGAGCGCTCAGGGTCGCCCGCTCCAGAGATGACCGACCAACTTTGGGGCAACGAGTCGATTTGGCACTC
>JAYSVZ010000401.1:0-1748 GCA_043718305.1 Planctomycetota bacterium
CAGATCGTTCGCGCCGAGAAGACGCTCGGGCTGCATGGTGTTCTCGACGACCCGAACTGGCTCGACCGTCTGAACACCGGTGTGCTGAAACCCGCACAAGTGGCTGAAGTCCGGCGACTGGCGGCTGACCTGCTGATCATGACCGCCGTAAAACTTGCTCTGTTCGATACGAACGACGACGAGGGCAAGGCTCGCACGCGCAAAGCCCAGGCGCTGATCGACCGCGCCGCTGTTCTGCGGGAACCAACACCCGGAGTCTGGATGCTGAGAATGTTCTGGCATCGACGCCTCGGCGAGAGTCCGCAGGCCGACGCCGCTGGAGAAACCATGACCCGACTCGTGAAGACACACGGGCGGACGGCATTCAACGACACGGACCATTACCTGTTGGGCAGTGTGACGCTCCACATTCTCAAGCAACCGGCCAAAGCGATTGGCATGTATCAGAGTGCGCTGGCGCGCAATCCCCGCCACTACGGCGCCGCGCTGGGGCTGTTCTTCGCCCATCGGGAACTGAAGGATGTGGCCGGTCAGGTGATGGCGCTGCGAGTTGCCATGGCACTCAATCCGGAAGACTCCGACCTGTACTACTTCCTCGGCTTCACCGAATTCTCCCGGAAGAATTACGAGGAAGCGTTGCTGACGTTTCGGGAACTGACCCGTCGCGCGCCGCAACACGTCCAGGGGCATTACTGGCTGGGCCGCTGCGAGATCATTGCGGCGAACTACAGCGAAGCCGACGCGGCACTGACCCGGTCTCTGGAACTCGATCCATCACTGCCGTCGCCCGTGTCTTGGCGAGCCGTGGCCCGCGCGCAGCTCCCGGGACGCGATCGTGATGCCGTGGCCGATGCCGAAGCCGCCGTCCGGCACGCCACGGTCGATGATGGCGACTGCTGGCGGGCGGCCCGGGCCTATGCACTGAGCGTCTCGTCCATTCGGGCAGACAACACTGCCAGTCCAGACCGCCAGAAGCTGGCCGATGCCTATGGGTCGCGAGCTGTCCAACTACTCAAGGACGCCGTCCAGCGCGGCTTCATTCAACAAGCGGCCGACATCATCAACATCGAGAAGTCAACGGATTTGGACGCCATCCGTGTACGGCAGGACTTTCAGGATTTTCTTACCGGGCTGAAGACCCCGCTGGGTGATTGGCAGACGCTTCTGGAACTGCCGGCGAATGTGCTGCCTGTGCTGCTGGAGATGCGCGCGGTGCAATTCGTTCAATTGGGTCGCGCCGACGATGCGGTTCAGGCCGTCGCGAAGCTGCGCGAACTGGGCACGGCGACGGCTGGCCAACTCTACAACGCGGCCTGCGTCTACAGCCTCTGTGCCGCCGCCATCAAGGCCGAAAAGTCCGCACTCACCGCCGAGCAGTCCGCCGCGCGACAGAAGCTCATCGCCGACGCGCTGGCGACACTGCGTGAGGCGATCGCGGCGGGCTGGAAAGATTTCGCCCACATGCGAACAGATCCGGACCTCACAGTACTCCGCGGCCTGCCGGAATTCGAAGCCCTGTTTCCAAAGATGCAAAGGTGATTTGTTCATGAGAACCCTTGTTCGCTTAACACTCCTGTTGAGTTTGTGGTTGATGGGCACGGGCAACTTCGATCGCGCTGTCGCTCAGGAAATCCAGCAGCCCGAAAGCTACATCCGGCTGCACTACACCAAGCACGAGCACATGATCCCGATGCGTGACGGGGTGAAGTTGATGACATCGGTCTTCGTGCCGAATGACTCGACGAAGA
>JAYSVZ010000402.1:0-16540 GCA_043718305.1 Planctomycetota bacterium
GTCTTCATGGTCAGCACTTACCGACTGGACGGGGGCCAGCCAATCGCAATGCACGTCTCACTCTACTCTCCCCGACTTGTGCGAGCGCCTACCCGCGCGGATGGCATCGCGAGTGGATCGCCTTCAGGCGGCTATGCTCCACCTGCGTATAAATCTGCGTCGTCCGGATACTGGCGTGCCCCAGCATCTCTTGCAGTGCCCGGATCTCTGCCCCGCCAGCCAGCATATGGGTCGCGAAGCTGTGGCGGAGGGTGTGCGGGCTGATCTTCTGGCGGCAGCCGATGCGAGTGGCGTACCGCTTCACGAGGTGCCAGACGTTGATCCGCGTGAGGATCTTACCGGAGCGGGTGACGAAGAGGGCCTCCTGGTCACGGGCTTTGACCATCTTCATCCGCTCATGCTGGATGTAGGCTTCCAGGGCTGCGACAGCGACGGGGTTCAGGGAGACGATCCGCTCCTTGTTCCCCTTTCCCAGGCAGCGGCAATACCGCTCGCCGAGCCGAACATCCGAGAGCTTCAAGTTCGACACCTCGGACGCGCGGCAACCGGTGGCATACAGTACCGTCATCAAGGCCCGATCGCGGAGCGGATACCGGTCCTCGCGGCACGGAGCCGACAGCAGCTTCTCGACCATTTCCGGGCTGAGAACCGTCGGCAAGTATTGCCATAACTTCGGCGACGTGATCAGATCGATCGTGCTTTCCGTGACTGCTTGCTCAAGGATCAGATACCGAAAGAACATTTTGAGCGACACGAGCTTGCGGGCCACGCTGCTCGCCGCCAGCCCCTGCTCATGCAGGTGCTGCAAGTATCCGCTCATCAGTTGCAGATCGACCTGTTGCAGCGAGATGACCTTGGCGACTTCCAGCCATCCGAGAAACTGCCCCAAGTCGTTCTTGTAGGCTGCGATCGTATTGTCCGACATGCCACACTCGGCGGCCAGATACTGCTGAAAAGGCGCAAAGTAAGCCCGAGGGTGAGTGGGCGAACTTTGCGGGTTCGACTCAACGGGGCGCTTGCGAGGTGGCATGAATGGCTCGTTCGGGAGAAGTGACCCCTCTTAGATCGACCCTCGACGAGTACGAGAATCGGCAAGAGTTCTCGGGTGGCAGCGTATTTCAACACGAGGGGGAGGAACTGGGAGAACGCAGCTGCGAATTTCGATCAAGTGCCTCACTCGCCCTCGCTCAGACTCTGCAGGCCGCTTCCAGAGATTAGCCGAGTGAACCCCACCACCCGGACGAAAAAGGCCCATGTTGCCAGCCAGCCCGCGAGGGTGATGAACCATTGTCGTTTTTGCTGTCGACGGACTCGGTCCAAGTAAGTCTCCGCCATATCGATACTCATGTCATCGAAATCCAGCCCTGCGGACTGAGAGGCTTGA
The DNA here is from genome assembly GCA_043718305.1 of Planctomycetota bacterium. Classification (GTDB taxonomy): domain Bacteria; phylum Planctomycetota; class Planctomycetia; order Planctomycetales; family Planctomycetaceae; genus TH-plancto1. The sequence goes on from JAYSVZ010000402.1 coordinate 1,385, forward strand.
TCGAGGCCACACGAGAAGACCCGCACGACCTGATACTCCGGCCCTTTGAATACCACTCGGTAAGGGGTACCCCAAGTATCGACCTTGGCAAGTTCAACGACGACCGTCTGGTCATCGAGTCGCTGCACTTCCTTGCGTCCCCCGAGGCGATCCAAAGGCGACTCAGCCTGCAACTCCGAAGTCAACTGGCGACAGTCGTGCCGAACTTGTGAGTATCGGGCCTCATCCCGGCCTTGATCAACATTCGGAGCGAGAAACAGGACGGCTGGAACTAATGACCCGATCCCGATGACGACCACCGTGGCGAATGTTTGGAACCCCGCATTCGGATGGCGATGCCGTTTCTCTGTCGGAGGAGGAGGTTCCGCGTTCGACATAGTGACACTTCGTCGTACGAGACACTTCACGCGGCGCACCAAGAGACATTCCAGAAAGCGCCCAGCGTAAGGCGGATGGTACTTCTCGGATTCGCCGGAGGGTGCTAGCTGATCGTTGATCGCTGATGGCTCAGGGATTCACGGGGCGGGTGCTGCCGATGGCGGGACGTTCAACAACAAAGTATCAATCCCGCCCGGTTGTGGGGTCTGGGCTCCGACCACTCCGGCGAGGGCACTCTTCAAACCGGGATCAGCTTCTTGGGTCCAGGCATCGAACAACGCCTTGCCGGTCGTCTCGGGCAACGCCGACTGATGCTGGCGAAGGTGCCTGGACAACAGGCGAGCGGCTGCAGTGCGGGTCGGGATCGAATCACCACTGTTCATCGCCGCGTCGGCGAGTTTGACTTGCACACTGTTGGTCGGGATGGCGGCCAGCGCGATCATTGTATCCTCGCCGATTTCCGTCCGGCCCATGGCCCGGGTCAGGGCGGCCTCGGACGGGGTCAGGTCGTAGATGTGCGTCCGGCCTTCGGCGATCCGCCGAAGCCAAGCGGCCGCCGTCTTCGACTGACGAGCCCGCTGTTCACCCGTAAGGTCGGGCGGGGTGACCTGGGCCAGGAGGGGCTTGAGCTGACGCGCGAGATCGCTCGACTGGACCGATTCCTCGACATAGGTCAGGAGTGGATCGCGCTTCAGAAGATGCGCCACCGCCGATTGCATTCCAGCGGGGCCGTAGATCGCGATCGGCAAGTGCTTGGTCCGCGAGTCGGCCCGGAAGTTGTCGATCGTCGGCGACAGATCCCAGCGAATCGTGTTGAGGTGCAACACCGCCACTTCGATGTCGGCTCGGCTCGCGGCTGTCGTGAACCCCTCGGCACCGGTGGGAACGATATGTGTGGCGTATCCCATTTCGTTCAGGTGCGACGCCATCGCCGAGGCCCGAGAATTGTTCGGATCAATCACGACCCCATCCGGCTGAGCGTCGGCTTCCAGGGCGCTTGTGAGGATTTCCACAACGCGATTCGATCCCGAGAACCGGCGCTGCGGATCCCACGTGAGAATCGTCTCTGCGGCGGCAAACTGGACCCGCGGCGAAGCGTGATCGAGCATCGTGACGACAAGGCCCCGCCGAGCGTCAGTCCGCAGAAGCGTCGCCGAACCGTTCTCCGCGAGAGCCCGGACCAGAGCTTCGCTCGCTCCGACCGATCCCAGTTCGTTCGAGAGGGCCAAGGCTTCCAGGCACGGGCTCGGACCCACCGCGACCGCCGATGAAAAGGCCGTCTCTGGACCTTGTGGCAAAGGCTGGTCCCATCCGGCGGTCTCCGCATCACGAGTCAGCAACGTGGTGAGCAGAAGGGCCTGGGTTCGTTTGTCGCCAGGAGCCATCGTGAGGGCATGCCGGGCCAATTGCTCCGCCTGGAAAACGGCTGCGGACCGGGGCGAAACGCGGGCCTCTTTCAATCCCGCATTGCTGTTGTCGGCGACCCACACCGGAACGAGTCCATCATCTTCCGGCTCGATCGTCTGTTTTCCGGAGAGGAGTGCCTCAGCCGTCGAACGCATCTTGGCAGCCGCTCCGAACCCCTCGAGGCGGTAGGCTTGCTCGGGATCGCCATACAGAATCCGGGCCAGTGCTCCCCGCGAGGTGACCTGCAGTCCCGGACCAACGGGGCCAAAGGCCAACGGATACAGGTGATGCGCTTCCTTCTTGCTCGCCATGAATCCAAAGGCGTTGGCAGCCACCCCCTTCTCGGCATCGTTCCCGAGGGTCAAATAGCCCGCCAATGGCGCAATGGCCGATGTTCCCATCCGGGTCAGCGCAATCAGAGCTTGTTCGCGATCGATTCCGGAGTTCTCATCGGCTGCGGACTTCACGAGTCGGGCCGCTGCCGGGGCTCCGAGGTGCTGCAAGTCGCGCATTGCGAGGTCCACCTCGCGGGCATTTCCGGCGAGATTCTTAATCACACGATCGAGATAAGCGGGGTCGTTTGCCTGCCGCGAACCGGCCGCCATGAGCTGCTCCAGCAACACAGTGGCCGGAGGGTTAACCCCTTCGGTCCGGGCCAGTTGCAGGAACGTTCCCGTCCCGTACTTTTCGCGGAAACTGAGCAATGTGGCGTCGTCTGGTTCCAGAGCCAGCAGGGCTTCGATGTATCCCTTGGCGGCTTCCGGGCGGGCGATCTTCATGGTGAAGAGGACGGCATCCATAAACTCCGTCGGAGTCGTGGGTTCCTTCACCAGCGGCGAGCCTTGCGGTGCCTGGTCGGCGGGGACATCCGGTTCCTGAGCGATCAAACCCTCAGCCTTGAGGATCCACGTCGCAAACAGAAGAACCATGAACTTCGAACGACGGGAAACCATCCTTGATCTCCGACAGCCGACAAGGCGTCTCCCCTCGATCCTTCGAAGGGAGGGCGCGAAATGCACCAGAAACGGCGCACTTTGTCCGTTACCGTTTTATCGTGGAGACCAGGACAACAGCTTGAGAGGCGATCATTCCCGGCTCGCAACGGAGCCACTCCCGCAAGGAACCTCCGGAAGTTTCGGCACGATTGTTCCCCACGGCACAACCCGGAGAGTCCCCATGACCCAGACTTGGTGCCTGTTCGACAATTCCACCTGGAGGGGTCGTGCCGCCTTAGCCAGGGAGTCGGGACTTCGCAACGCACTCTTCGGTGGTCTTTTGCAGGGAATCGCCATGTCCCCTTTTGTCGGTGCCAGAATCGTAGAGTTCCGCTTGTTATCCAGAGTCGAGGTCTCCCATGCGTCGTCGTTCCCTGCGTTCTGAAGTGGTTGTGACTCTCGAATGCCGTCGTCTGCTGGCGGGAAACGTTCGAGCTGTGCTGAGCGGTTCGACGCTCACCGTGACGGGTGACAACTCGAACAACGATGTTGCGATTGAACAGACCGTCGATGGTCTCCGCGTGCGGGCCTTTGGGGGGACGAAGCTGAACGGGATCGTCAATGGGGCGATTCTGATGTCGAATCGGACAGAGATGACCGTCGATCTCAAAGGCGGCAATGATCGGTTGAACTTGAGTGACTACCTCGGCGGGGATGTGTCGGTCCAGATGGGAAGCGGCAACGACACGTTGACTCTGAGTGCCATCACGACTGACGGAGATCTGGTCGTCGATCTCAACTCCGGGAACGATCGATTGGAGGCGAACCTCGGCGGAGAGCTGCAAGTCGACACGAACGTCGTCGGTGGAAACTGCTCGCTGCTCGGTGGAAGTGGAAACGAAAACATCCTGATCCGGGCGCTCAATGTCCTCGGTCACTTGAGCATTGATGCCAGCTCTGGAAACGACAATGTGGGCGTCGGGTCGGGCCGCACCAATGGCACCACTTCGATCCTGCTGGGAGAGGGAAACGACAATGCGGGGCTGGAAAACCGGACTTCGGCGGGAACCTTCAGCCTGAACGCGGGGAATGGCAATGACCTGGTCGGGGCTCAGGGACTCGTCATGCAAGAAGCCGCTATAATCGATCTCGGCAATGGCAAGGATGCTCTGCTGACCCAAGGGAACTCGTTCATGGGGAACCTGACTCGCGAGGGAGGGACTGGAATCGATACGCACTTCTCATTGAACGACACTCACTTTGCGGCCAACAACATCACAGGCTTCGAGGTCTTGGCCCCCAGCCCGGCCATCATCGCCCCGCTCGTGCTGCGGCTGCAAACACTGTTTGGGCTGACGTTTTAGCGCAGGCATCACAACGGGAATGATGGCATGCCAGAACCCGAAGCATCCGCGAGCCAGCGGCTTTCACTGCGTGGTCCACTGATCGCCGTCGCGTTCGTCTTCTTCGCCGTTCTCGTTTCGCAGCCCTCTTTTCGGAATCGGTTCGACCACTTGGCGGTCGATCTGTCGTGGATCAGTGTGATCGCACTCAGTGTCGCTCCGCTGGGTATGCTGATCGCCCTCTTTCTGGTGACGCTGGCTGTTCAGCAGTGGGGGAGTCTGCGCTTGAGAGGGATCTCCGAGCCACTGATTGTGGTGGCCTTGGGGATGATCGTGGGGTTCTACGTGATTGGGATTATCTTCGGTTTTCCAAGGGGGCCCAACACCCTGAGTGCTGCCGACACAGTCGCCGGACTCTCCGAGGCCGGTGAATCGACGCCTGCCAGACAGAACAGCCATCAAACCAGAGCGATCCTCATCCGTCCAGAGGAGAATCCGGCGACTTGCAGCGACCTGCTGGCATAACAGCATTCGACTTTCGCGCGGAGTGTCGTTTTTCCACCCTGCCCCGGTCTGGTCTGCTACAATTGCGAATCGCCCACTGTCGGGCCAAGTTTCATGGGGAATCCCATGGGGGAATGATGCAGACGATTGAAGCTCCGATGTTGGCGCAGCCTGATGACTCTTTCGCGATCGTCGTTTCGCGGTTCAACGATCTCGTGACTGGTCGACTTCTCGAAGGGGCGGTCTCGACTCTCAAGCGGCATGGAGCCAGCGAGGGGCGGATTACCGCAGTCTGGGTGCCGGGGGCGTTTGAGTTGCCGCTGGTGGCCGGTCGACTGGCAGCCTCAAAGAAATATGCAGCGGTCATTGCCTTGGGAGCCGTCATTCAAGGGAACACGACCCATCACGAGTACATCAACCATGCCACTGCGCAGGGCCTGATGCGAGCGGGGCAGGACACCGGTGTGCCGGTCCTGTTCGGGGTTCTGACCTGCGAATCAATGGAACAGGCCCTCGACCGCGCGGGGGGTAAGGTCGGCAACAAGGGGGCCGAGGCCGCCTTGGCCGCCATCGAGACCATCGCCGTTCTCCGCCAGATCGGTTAAGCCCCCGTGGGATAGGCTTCCAGCCTGTCAGCTCTGATCCCCTTCATCACCCACTCACTCTTCGGCCCATTGAATGTCACGTCGCAGCAAAGCCCGCGAACTCGTCGTCCAGATGCTCTACCAAGTCGACTCCAACGCCGACATCGAGCTCTCCGTGATCCACGAACAGATCCGCGAGCGACTCCTGGACGACCCTGAGATGTTTGAGTTCGCCTGGAAACTCTTCTCGGGGACTGCCGAACACAAAGCCAGCCTCGACGAAAAGATCGAGGCCACCGCCACCAACTGGTCGATCAGCCGCATGGCGATCACCGACCGCAACGTGATCCGCCTGGGAGCCTTTGAACTGCTGCACACCGACGTTCCACCCGCCGTGGCGATCAACGAGGCGGTGGAGCTTTCGAAGACGTTTGGATCGAAAGATTCCTCGCCGTTCGTGAATGGGATTTTGGACAAGATCGGCGGGAAGTCGAAGGGGCAATAAATAAGCCGAGTTCAACATTGAGCGGCATTGGCCATGTCGACAAGCCATCCGATGAATGGCACGGACCCCCTGGGTTTTGATGGACGTGTTGTGGTCGCTTTGGGTGGACTGATAGAATCCAGGCTCGATGCGAAATACTCCACACGGGTCATGAACATGCTGCTGGTTGATCTTCTGTTGCGATGGGCTCATGTCGGGGCAGCCATTGTCCTCATCGGAGGAGCTGTCTTTACAAGGTTCGTCCTGCTGCCCGCTGCTGCCGAGCTGCCGGACGACCAGCATTTGGCCCTCAAAGAACGCCTGCGGACGCGATGGAGCAAGATCGTAGCCGGAGGAATTCTGGTGCTGCTGGTGAGTGGTTTGTTCAACTACTTGCATGTGAGAGGCCAGCACAAAGGGCAAGCGGTCTATCATGCGGTGATGGGCACCAAGATTTTGCTGGCGTTGGGGGCCTTCTTCCTGGCGTCGGTGCTTTCCGGTCGGTCGGCCAAATTTGCCCCGCTCCGCGAAAACAGCCGCAAATGGCTGCTCGTGCTGATTGGCCTGACGGGCACGGTCGCCGCCATGGGGAGCTACCTGAAGGTCGCCGTCAAGCCCCTGGCTCCATCTGCTTCAACAGCCCATTCCGACGATTCATCGAGTGGAAAAGAATAAGAGCGAGAGCGTCGCCCCTGGCTCGCATCTCGGCAAGCGCCACGCACATGAAGCGGGTAAATCTCGACGGCGCTTGCAATTGCCACCTGATCCTTAAGAATCCACCCCCAGGTTTTCCCACGGAGATGGGCGGACTGGGTGACGAGAGAGGTTCCGCATGGCTGCCCGCAATTCTGGCTCGAACGATGAGCCAGCCGATCAGATTCAGTTCGTCTCGATCAGCGACGAGACGCGGCGGCGGTATTTGAACTACGCCATGTCGGTCATCATGTCACGGGCCTTGCCGGATGTGCGCGACGGACTCAAGCCGGTGCATCGCCGCATCCTCTACGCCATGTATCAGGATTTGGGTCTAACCCCCGATGCCAAGTACGCAAAATGCGCTTTGATCACTGGCCAGACGACGGGGCATTACCACCCGCACGGTGACGTGGCGGTATACGATGCCTTGGTGCGAATGGCCCAGCCATTCTCTCTGCGCGAGCCGCTCGTGAAAGGGCAAGGGAATTTCGGCTCGATCATCGGCCTGCCCCCTGCTCACCAGCGATACACGGAAGCAAAACTGACCAAGGTTGCCGACTTGCTGATGAGCGAGTTGCGTTACCAGTCCGTCGAAATGCGCCCCAACTACTCCGCCACGCGGCAAGAGCCGGTGGTTCTCCCAGCGCGGTTCCCGAACCTGCTTGTCAATGGGGCCTCGGGGATCGCCGTCGGCATGGCGGTGAATATGCCGCCGCATAACTTCGGCGAAGTCATTCGGGCTGCCATCTATCTGATCGATGAGCCCGAGGCCAGCGTGGCCCAGGTGATGACCAAGCTCCGCGGGCCGGACTTCCCGCTGGGCGGTCGGATCGTCACCGATCGCAAAGAACTCCGCGATATCTACGAAGAGGGTCGCGGCACGATCAAGGTCCGGGCCGAGTGGGCGCTCGATAAGGAGAAGGGGAAGGAGATCGCCACACGGATCGTGATTCAGACGATCCCCTACGGCGTCGAGACCGGTCCGCTGATGGGATCGTTGGGGGAGATTCGGGACTCGCGCAAGCTGCCCCAACTCGTCGACATTGCGGACGAATCGAACGATGAGCATGGGCTGCGGATCATCATCGAGACGAAGAGTGCGGGGGACGCCGATGCGGTGATGGCGTACCTCTTCAAGCATACGCGGCTCGAGGACAATTTTGCCTACAACGCGACGTGCCTCGTCCCGGATGAGCACGGGAATCTCTTCCCGAAACGCTGCGGGCTGGTCGAGATTCTGCGGCACTTTCTCGACTTCCGATTTGTGTCGGTGCGGAAGCGATTCGAGTATCTGCTCGCTCAACTCGAACGCCGGATTCATATCCTCAAGGGCTTCGCGATCATCTTCGACGGCCTCGATAAGGCCCTCAAGCTGATCCGCTCCAGCGACGGCAAGTCGGACGCCGCCGAGAAGCTGATGAAAGCCTTTCCGCTCGATAAGGAGCAGACCGAGGCGATCCTCGAACTGGCCCTGTATCGCATCTCGGGCCTCGAAATTGGCCGCATTCGGCAGGAACTCAAAGAGAAAGAAACCGAAGCCGAACGCATCCGCAAGATCCTCGCCAGTGACAAAAGACTCTGGGGCGAGGTCCGCAAGGAACTCGAACAGCTCGGCGAAGAGATGGGGTCCAAGCGCCGCACGACGCTCGGGTCGTCTGACGAGATCACCGAGTTCGACCCCCAGGCGTACATCGTCCGCGAGAACACGCACATCGTCCTCTCGACCGAAGGCTGGGTCCGCCGCGTCGGGAAGATCTCGACGTTTGACAAGCTGCGAATGCGCGAGGGGGACCACCTGCTGACGGTCCTCCCATGCAGTACGCTCGACAACGCGATCTTCTTTAGCAGCGACGGAACGGCTTACACGCTGCCCGCCGAGCAAATCCCGGCCAGTACGGGCTACGGCGAACCGCTGGCGAAACATATCCGTCTGAGTGATGGGGCGGTGCTGATTACCGCCTTGAGCACCGACACGCGGTTTACCCCCGCTGACAGTCCGGTCGACGACCAACCGGCCCCGGCCCCGTATCTGCTGATCGTCACTGCCAGTGGGCAGGTGATGCGGCTCTCGCTCTCAACGTTCCGGCTCCCCTCGACGAAGACGGGCCGCCGGTATTGCCGTCTTGTCGAGAAGGACAAGGTGGTCCACGCCGAACTCATTGAGGAGACCGACACCGTCTTCCTGATCTCCCGCGATGCGCGGTTGATCCACTTCTCGGTCACCGAAGTGCCAGTCCTTTCGGGTGCGGGCAAGGGCGTCCGCGGAATCAAGCTCGACACCGGAGATGTGCTTCTCGGGGCCCAGAAGATGTCCCGCCCGTCCGATACCTTGAAGGTCATCAACGACAACGATAAACCGATGAGCTTCGGCCAGATGAAGTACACCATCACCGGTCGCGGCGGCAAGGGGGTCAAGGTGGCCCACCGGTCGACGATCAAGTCGATCATCAAGCCAGACCTGATCCTGCCCGACTGGGGGCAAGTCGAGGGGTGATGTGGCCCGCCCCTCGGGCGGTTTGGAAAGCCTATGGGGCGGGGGCGGATTCTGCGGGAATCGCATCGGCAGCGACTTGCCACATTTCCGCCAATTCCGTTCTCCCCATTTCCTGGCAGAGTTTAACGAGTTCTCGCCGAACCGCCTTGTTTCGCGGCTCGCCGATGGCTTGGCTGTTGAGGTCGGAAAAGTGGAGAAAGCGTTTGCGGGCCTCGTCTGTACGCGTCATTTCCGCTTTCTGGCGTTCTGTCTGGCCGAGCTGTCCAAGGGCGTTGGCCAGTTGATAGCGTGAACGGAAGTCATGCGGATCGGCGGCCAGCAGTTGTTCCAGAACAGGGATCGCCTCAGCCGGTTTGGACTGTTCCAAAAGGATCGATGCACTCACCCGCAGCACGACGCGGTCCGTAGAATCCGACACTCGAGCCATGCTCAACGCCTCATCCGCAGCCGGTCGGAGCCCGAGGCTCCACTGACATTGAGCCCGCAGCGCCAGACTGCGGGCACTGGTTTGCCCCTCGAGAATCAGCAGTGCCTCCTCATAGCGATGCAGGAGGGTCAACGAGTCGGCAAGTTCCCAGCGAATGTCAGCCTCGATCTCCCCCGGCGGTTTGAGCGCGAGCGCTCGGCGAAAGGGCTCCTCCGCCTCCTTGTACTGTTCAAAATCGTGGCGAATCAGACCGGCCAAACGATGTGGGCGGTAGTCGGTGGGGGCGAGTTCACCAATCGTTTTCAGCTCCGCCAAGGCGAGTTCCATCGCGCCCAGATCGTAATAAATCGCCGACAGCATCCGCCGCGCGGCCAGGTGCTGGGAGTCTTGTTGGAGAATATTTTTGAATCGCTGCTCCGCCTCGGTCAGTCGCCGAAGCCGGTAATAACACTCACCGGCAATCAAGTCGGTGGGTACGCTTAAGGCCCCCCGAGGCGTGTCTGCTCCCAACTCCTGCAAGGCGGCTTCGAACTCCTGGTTTCGAGTCAAGCGGGCTGCCCGGAGCAGCGAAGCTTCCCGCTCGAATTCAGGGTCACCCGTCAGGCGATCGATCGCCTCCTCGGCGTCTTCCATCCGTCCTTCGTCGAGGGCCTGCATCCCCTGAAGAAAGACCGAACCATCCGGTCGCTCTCGAAAGAGAGTCGCCGCGAAGATCCCGGCCACGCATAGGGCCATTCCGCCCAGAAATAAGAACCGCCGCCCTCGAGCCGAGGACGGCGGAATGCTCTCAGTTTGCGGCTGCGGGGCGTCGTTCAACACGATCTCGTGAATCTCGAGAGGTCGGGCTATTTCTTCGCCGGGGCTGCGCCGTCCGTCGTGAGCGCGAAGTCAAACGGATTCTTTTCACCCGCCACAACCGTTCTTTTCAAGCCCGAGGTCTTCCCATCGGCGTACTTCGTGGGCAACAACGCTTTCGCCAGCATGCTCTTGGGAAGTTTTCCGCCCTTGCTTCCCTGCATGGCCTTCATGTAGGCCCCGGGATCCATCAACTCGCCCGACTCGGAGGTTGTCGCATCAGTCTTGGTGATCGTGACCGCATGCTCTCCCTCCAGCGCGCCGTCATCCGTGTTAAAGGTTGTCAACAAGTAATTCCCGTCCGCATCGGTCACGCCGCTGGCCACTCGAGGAGACTTGGCTGTGGAAAAATTGACGTTGGCACCTTCCACGGGATTTCCGTCGAGTGTCACCACTCCAGTGACGCGGTGCAGTTTGGGGCGATCCGCAACGCCGCCGCAACCTGCCAGTGAGGCGACCCAAAGAACAGCCCAGACGCCACCGAACCACTGGTGCTTTTGAGAGATCGACATGCTGCCTCCGAAGTTGATCGAATCCACGTAATTTGAATGGCCAAGCCGAATGGCCAGATTCAGCCTCTCCCAATCCTATCAATGGATTTGACAGCGAGGAAGTGTCACATCGGAGATATTTTCGTACGAAGTGGCTCGCCCGTGTGGCGTTGACTGGCATTGACGGAAAAAAGTGTCCTCCCAGGCGGGGAGCTCCGTCCACCCGCCTGGAGGACGGCCTCCAGGCATATCGTTGTTCTACCGCCAGAAAGTGTTCGATGGCTAACCCGTGCGGACCATCAATAAAAAACCCTTGAAGAGAGGCACCACTACCCTGCTGGCCGCGTGGAATGTCATTGTCGCAGAATGGGGTCAGGCTGCTCTACAGTGACGGCAACTGGCTGGCTGGGTGGGAGTGGGACGCTTCTCTTCAAGGGGCAGGGGTCAGACGAGAGATTTGGTATGCAGACCTTGTGCCGAGACCCTGAAAATAGTTCGGCGCTGCTCGTAAGTTGATATTTACCAGTCGGGTCAGATTCATTCATGTTTTCGTGAGCCGTTGATTTGACGAATCGGCGCTGATCCGGTAGCGTGGATGGTGTGTTCGGCGCTGAGAAGACTGTCCTTGTGTTCACTGATTTCGGTGAGACCCTCCTCCTCCATCCTCGCTATCTTCACCTCCACGGCTCTCCTCTATGGGTTCGTGGTGCTTTGGTACGTGGCCACCAGTCCTGACGCCCAACTGCGTTGCCTGCTGTCGAATGATGTCGAGACGCGTGGCGTCGAGATCCGGGTGGGAGCGGAGCGCGGCTTGGTGACGATCCCCAAAGCCGGGGACATTCTCGTCGAGCTGCACGGCCGCCCGATTCGTTCGTTTGTCGACTTCGCCTGGGCTCATGCCGCCTTGCGATATGCGCGAATCGACTCGGGAGGGACGCTCCCCGCCGAGGCTGATCCGAAAGACTTGGGAGCCACCTCGAAGCTCACGCTGGTCGAATATCCGGATCAGAAACGGTATGTCAAAGTCCGGTTCCGCCGCGGCGAATCGATCTTGACCGGATGGCTGCTCCTGCAGCGACAGTCCTCGCTACGAATCGGAATCACGCTCTTCTGGTTCATTCTCCAGATGGGGATTACCCTGATCGGAGCGATCGCAGCTTGGCAACGCCCCTTTGATCAGTCGCTGAAGCTCTTCTGTATCCTGAGCGGGCTGACGCTGTTTGCCTTCGTGGGAGGTGACCACTGGTGGGTCATCTCGGGGAGGTTAGCGCTCCTGCTCCCGTTTACCGTGTCGGCCATTCTATTGCCGGCGGTGTTGCTCAACTTCTTTCTAGTCTATCCCGTCGCGAAACCCTCGCTGATTCGATACCCCAAGACGGTGCTGGGGCTGACCTATTTCGTGCCGGTCGCGATGTCGATTGCGACAGTGGCTGTGGCGGTCTCCGGGTCGTGGCTTTCCGAGACGTGGGGTGAGGGGCCGTTTGGGCTCTGGATGACGCGGACGATTTCACGAGCTGCAGTCGCCCTTATGAATACGCTTCAGGGGTCGATCCTCACTTACCTCAGTGTGTCCCTGCTCTACTTTGTTGCCAGTCTTGTGGCGATGGCTGACAGCCTGTTTCGCGTTCGTGATCTCGTCCAGCGGAAGCAGGTCCAATGGATTCTCTGGGCGGGGATGGCCGCGTCGGTGCCGGTCGCCTATGCGCTCTACCTGGCCTTGTTCCGGCCTCAGCAGTTCGCACTGGGGGCCTCGCAGATTCCGATGTTCATCGCGAGTCTGCTGTTCATGATGGCTTATGCCGTCGGGATCGCGAGGTTCAAGCTGCTGTTGATCGACCAGGTTCTAAGCCGCGGGATGTGGTACTTCGTGCTCAGCGGAGGTTTGGGATTCCTGTTCAGTACGGCCATCGGCGTGGGAAGCGTGGCGCTCCACGGGCAGAACTCATCCCTGTTTGGCCAGCCGGTGCCGATGATCATCGTGCTGACCTTTGTGGTCTATGGCCTCTTGTGGTCCAAAGATCGGATGCAGCGCTCGATCGATCGCGAATTCTTTAACGAGAAGTACCAGCTCGACCGGGCTTTGCTGCGGATGAACCGAGCCGTCTCGAACCTCTGGGAACGAGACGCCGTCGCGGGGAACCTGCTCGGGTCATGTTGCGAGGCCCTCCGCGTGGAGCAGGCTGCGCTTTACCTCTGGATTCCCGAACACTCTCGCTTCAAACTCGCTTCCGCGGTCGGCTGGCCCGAGGCTCCGGCGACGCTGGCCGGGACGGAAGAACAGCTCAAGCTCCTCGGCCCGGGAAGCTCGATCCAGCGCGTGCCCAGTGGCGACTCCGGGGACCAGATTCTCGTTCGGGCCATGAACGCCGAGCTGATTACGGGCCTGGAGGTGGATGGTGAACTGGCAGGGTTCGTGGCCTTGGGGAAGAAGCCCAGCGGGGCTGCGTTCACCGCTGAAGACGTGGCGTTCCTCACCGCGATGGGCCGGATCACGGGAGTGGCGCTGCACTGCTCGAAGGTCCATGAAGAGGTCTCCCGGCTGAACGAAGACCTGCAGCGCAAGACCGAAAAGCTCGTCGATCAGGACCGCCGCATTACGATGCTGCAAAGCATCGTCAGCAGTGTCAATGTCCCGACCCGAGTCGCCCCCGTGGCGGGCGAACTCCAGCGGGCCTCGATCAAGGGGAACGGCCCCGCCATCACGCAAGTCCTCGAAACGGTCCGCAAGGTCGCCGCCAGCGAAGCCAGCGTGCTCGTTCGCGGTGAAAGCGGCACTGGCAAGGAACTCCTCGCCCGCACGATCCACGAGAACAGTCCTCGCAAAGCCGGTCCACTCGTCGCGGTCCACTGTGCCGCCCTTTCTCCCCAGCTACTTGAGAGCGAATTATTCGGCCACGTGAAGGGTGCCTTCACCGACGCCCGCGAGGACAAACCGGGCCGGTTCGCGATGGCGCATGGCGGGACACTCTTCCTGGATGAAATCGGCGACATCTCGCTCGATGTCCAGATTAAACTCCTCCGCGTGTTGCAGGAACGAACGTTTGAACCGGTCGGGAGTTCGACTCCGGTCCCGGCCGATGTTCGCGTCATCGCGGCGACCCACCAGAATCTCGAACGGCTGATCGCCGAAGGGCGTTTTCGCGAAGACCTCTACTACCGCCTCAACGTGATCAGCATCACCTTGCCTCCGCTTCGCGAGCGCAAGGAAGACCTCCTTGATCTGGCGATGCACTTCCTGGCGCAGTCCGCCCTGAAGTCAGGCCGCCCGATCGGGCACTTTGACGAGGCGGCCCTGGAAGCCCTGACTGCCTATTCATGGCCGGGGAATATCCGCGAGCTCAACAACGTCATCGAGCGGGCCGTCGTGATGAGCGAAGGGGGCCAGATCACGGTCGCGGAACTCCCGTTGGCGGTGGCCAAGGCGACCTTCGGGACCGCAACACCGCGCTTCGGAAGCGAGCCCTCTCCACGCAGGCTGGGGATGTCCTCCGAGCGAATCGTGATCGGCTCCACCGACGAGAAGCAGCAATTGATCGCGGTCCTCGAACGCTGCGGGGGGAACAAGGCCGAAGCCGCCCGACTGATGGGAGTGCCCCGCAGCACTTTCTTCAGCCGACTCCGACGCCACGGCTTAGGGTGATCGCTTCAAGCCTTCAGCGGTCAGCTTTCAGCAGTCAGCCACCAAAATCCGACTGGGCAGAGGGCGATCGCCTCGCGTCAAGTTGATGCCCAGTTATTGCATCATTCCTAACCGCGCAGAGAATACTTGTCGTTCACACGCATCCCGCGTGAAGTCCTCGGAATCGATCCATGGCACTCATCATCTCAATTCAAATCGGAACCCCCACCGAGTACGGCAGCGATACCGCCACCGATCCGGTCGATCAGCGGTGGCTGACCAGTTTCTTCAAGCATCCCGTCCAGGGCCCGATCCGGGTTCTCGCGGATCGGATCGAGGGCAACGAGCAATCTGACGCCCGCTTTCATGGCGGCGTCGACAAGGCACTGCTTGCCTATTCCGAAGACCACTACGCGCTCTGGCGAGAAGAACTCACCGAGCCGGAAATGACCGGCGGCGGGTTCGGGGAGAACCTGACGATTGCCGGGCAGACCGAAGCGACCGTGTGCATCGGAGACCGCTACGCCATCCACGACTCGATCGTCGAAGTGAGCCAGCCGCGTCAGCCCTGCTGGAAGCTATCACGGCGGTGGCGGGTTCCCGATCTCGTCAAACGCGTGATCCGCACGAACCGCTGCGGATGGTATCTCCGCGTGATTCAACCCGGCGTGATCGAGGCCGGACTGACCGTCACGCTGCTCTCTCGACCGCACCCGAACTGGACCATCGTGCGGGCGAATCAAGTCTTCTATTCCAAGGGCGGCCCGTCGGACGAACGCCGAGAGCTGGCCATGCTGCCTGAACTGGCCGATGCCTGGCGCGAAGAGCTGGTTTGAATTCGACCTTTCCGAAAAATCCGATCAAGTAATTTTTGACACGCTCGCAACCGGAACTAGGTTTGTAATGTTCCGGCTGCGAGCAAACACTCAACAGTGGTTG
>JAYSVZ010000403.1:0-4987 GCA_043718305.1 Planctomycetota bacterium
GCCTCCATGAAGACCCCACTCGAAAAGTCCTCCGCGTCAATCTCCCGTTCCCAGGTGCTAACCATGTTCCCGATGCGGGCCATCGACTCCGCATGCCAGAGCAGGCTGCGAAGCCCTCCCAGATCGGCTCGGTCGAAGCCCGGACTGCCCATCAGATCGACCGTCGCGGCGATCGTCACCATCATCCCGTGTGACGAATAGAGATCGTGTTCGATGGGGTTCGACAACTCAGGAATCTGATGCACAAGGTCCGAATGCTCGATCGTCGTCCCGAGTTGCTTCAGATCGAATGCGAGCAGCTTGGCGTACTCGTCGTACCGGGGCAGACGACCGACACGCTTCCAGATCTCCCTCCACACCGCCGTCGTGAATTCCGCCACAGCTTGCTCGTCGGGAGTCTCCCCCTGCGGTGTCCCGCCTTGGTACAACGTGAGGAGCGACTGCAAGAAGCGATGGTTGTGCCCTTCGTCCGCCACATCATCGACGAGGCAGTTGAACATCCCGATCAAGAACTTGGCGTCCCGCGCTTCGTCCCGAGAAGACTCATCCACCGTCGACAGAGTGATGAGATCGACCGCGTAGAGACACCACTTCCATAAAAATAGCCCACGATTCCCAACGCGTTGATACCGGTCGACCCACGGCTGGAGGTTCGCAGGAAATTCCAGATCCGTCCACGCTGCGACCCCTTCTGCCCCCGCCGATGGCTCCAATAGCACCAATCGCTGTGACAAGTCCCGAGATTGACTCAAGGTCTCGACAAACAAATGCCGCAACCGTTGCCACCGGGGTGGAATGGGTCGGTGCTGGCCGTCGAAGGAATCTACATTCGAGATGGTCGCCGCCTCATGAAAGAGCCGAGTCAACGGCCATCCTGACCAGCGACTCGGTCCACTGCAAGACGCCATTTTGCAGGAACTGGAGTTCCCTGCCAATTGAGGTCGTACCCTCGCTTCCTATGGTCTCATCGGCACAACCGATTCCTGAGTGACTTTCAACACCCGGTGGGCGGTCGCAACAGTTTTCAGTTTTCAGTTCAGAAAGAGCCACGGTCGCGACCATCTAGATCGCACTGGGCCGCTTCCCTGGGTCAACGGCTCTGAAAGCATGGTGGAGTCCGGCCTTTAGGCGCCTTTAGGCTGTTCCGGACAGGGTTGCAATCCCTCACAGAGCGCCAGCTGGCTCGGGAATGGCACCGGGAAGACGGGGACTCTCTGCGGATCGAACGCTGCCTGATCGACGCCAACTGGGGCATGTCGACCGATGTGGTGTAGCAGTTCTGCCGCCAGTCCCCGCATGCGGCACTCTTAGAGGCTATCCGAGAAGCCAAGAACCCCTCAAACCGCACTGGCGACTGGCATTGCCGGGCTGTGGCGATTGCTGAACGCCTACTTTCCAGTTCGGTTCCAATACACCTTTAAGTTGTGCGTGGCCCGGCCACCGGCGATGACCTCGGGATACCCATCCCCGTTCAGGTCACCGACGGTGAGATCCTCGGAGGCCATCCCGCCGAGGTCGAGCGGGTGGCGGTCCCACTTCGTCCCCGCATCGTTGCTGGCCCGGTAGTAGTAGACCGCGACATGGCCATCGCTGTTTGGCTCGCGATGGCCCGCGATCACCTCGTCGACGCCATCGTGATCCAGGTCAGCACACCCGAGGGCGTGGCCCTGCTGGAAGCTGTCGTCGAGGACATGCCGATCGGCGAGTTGACCTTCGGGCAGTGGCATCGGGCCGGTGTAGACGACGACGCTATGGCCGTGCATCGGTTCGACAGTGGCCAGAAAGAACATGTCCTTTCCGAGGCGACCGAGCTTCACCTCACCGGCTCCGGTTTCTTCGGGTTTGGTGCCTGCTGCTCCGGTGCCGATCTGTCGCTTGGAGAACTTGCCGTTCCCTTCGTGACGAAACAGAAACACTCCCTCCTGGCTGGCGGTCAGCGTCCCGTCGAGGCCATCTCCTTTCAGGTCGAGGTGCCAGTGGTTATGCACCCGGTGCAGCGACTCGTCGATCACAGTCAGCGGCCAGCGGTCGGTCGTCGGGGTCTGCGGAATCTCAAACGCCATCAGCCGCACACCGGGGGCTTCGCTGGGGTTGAGTGGCGAGACGACCAGTTGGGGCCGGTCCTTGCCGAGGACATTGCCAAACCGCATGCGGTGCGTCGAGACTTCCTTGCCGATGGGAAACACCTGCCACTTCTCGTCAAGCGAGGCCCCGCGCTTCAGCCAGTAGATCGTCCCGAGCTTGGTCCACCCAGCCCCCAGGGCGAAGTCGACCTGCCCATCACCATCAATGTCATACGGTGCGATGCAGACATGATCGCGCTCAACCTGATCTTCAAGGATGACGCGCGGCTTCCAGGTCGGGTTCTCATACCACAGCACCCGATTCTCAGTCACCGCCACAATGTCGGGCTTCGAATCGCCGTTCACATCAGCCAGCGTGACCGCGTAGCAAGCGACCTTGGCAATCGCCGGGTCGAGTTCTTGAGTCTCGAACTGGATCTCGGCGGCCATCACCGATGTCGAGAGGATGAGCAGGCAGAAGAGCGAACGCATGAGAACCTCGGTCAGGAGTACGAATCGACTCGGCAATTGAAAGTATATGGATTCTTCGTTCGCAACGCTTGAACGCCAGCCCCTCGCCAGGGAACACGTGTGTGCGTCCCCAACGTCGGTGAATTGACCCCCACGGGGTCTCGTCCCCTAGCCCAGGGTTGCCCGCACGGCGGGAAACCCTGGGTTTCGATCGATTTCAGCCGTTTCAACCCCCACGGGGTTGCGTCAGTCCTCGGACGCAACCCCGTT
The DNA here is from genome assembly GCA_043718305.1 of Planctomycetota bacterium. Classification (GTDB taxonomy): domain Bacteria; phylum Planctomycetota; class Planctomycetia; order Planctomycetales; family Planctomycetaceae; genus TH-plancto1. The sequence continues at coordinate 2,805 of JAYSVZ010000403.1, forward strand.
GGGGTTGAACGGCATTCGATATGCGACTGCCCCAGGGTCTGCCGCTGCGCAGCCGACCCTGGGCTAAGAGACGAGACCCCGTCGGGGTCAAAGACCGAAACGTTTTCGAATTCACCGACGTTTGTGATGCACACACACTTGTGGAGTGTACCGGTCTCCTTCCTATCGGTTTCACAGTGATCTTTAGGAGAATGTGATGTCGAGGTTCTTTCGATTCGAGTCGATCGTCGTGCTGATGACGGTTGCATTGGTGTGTGGTTGTGCGATCAAGGCAATGGCTGACCCTTGCAATGGCAAATCGCCATACACTGGCCACTGCGGAACAGAGCAAACCTGTGAATCGCATGGATCGTCTAGGTCTTGTGCGAGCTACGTCGGACACTACTTTGAAGATACGGATGGCATCGCTTGCATTACGTCCACAAACAGTGCCAACTGCGTCGAGTCCAACGACACAATGAAGTGTACGTGTGAGTGGAGTTGCAAGATCCATTGGATTTGGAATACTTGTGTGAAGGACTCTGAACGCTTGGATGGCTCGGGGAACCAAATCTGCAGCACGAAGAGGATCTCGATCAGCCAATCGTGCGATTTTGGGGATTAGAGGGTGGCCTCGTTGCTAAAGAACCTACTGCCTCGTCAAGGCTTGATTTGTGGGTTAGAGTCCAGCCTTCAGTGGGCTTCAGGCGTCCAAAGCTTGAACTCCAACTCCAAGCCTTGACAGGGCCTACTTCTCCACGGGGTATGCTGTGATGACGTGATTGCCTTCGAGGACCAGTTTAACGCACTTGAGGGCGGGGTTTCGTTGGCGTTGGCCGGACTGGCCGCCTTTGTAACCGATCTTGCGATTCATGAAGACGGTGTAGGTCGTCCGGCCGCCGCCCTGCTCCTCGATTTTGACGCGCGGGGGGCCGTTCTTCTGGGTGATTTGCCAGGCTTCATCGATCAAGGCGAAGATCTGGGCTTTGTCGCCGTCGAAGACGCCGTGAGAGGGCTTGTCCAAGTCATCTCGGCCGTGGTGCATGACGTGCTCGACGCGATGACCATCTTCGCTCCCGGGGCGGTAGATCAACCCCGCTGTCGATTCATAAACGTTGCGACCGACCTCTTTCAACTCTCCGAGCTGCGGTCCGGCAGGCGGAGCCGTGGCTGGTGTGGTGGTGGGTTTCTTGGGGGTCGTCGGTCGCGGCACGGCGACTGGTGGCTTGTTGACCGCGATGGCCGGAGGCGGGTTCGGCTTCGTATTGGGGTTTGTTCCAGGCGACGGTTTAATCGGACTGGTCGGGCGATTGACGGGCAGTTCTTTGACCGGATTGTTCTTGGCGATTGTCGGTGGCTTCGAAGTCTCCACTGGCGTGGGCTTCTTCACTGCCGAAGGGGGGGCTTCTTTCACGACCGGCGGCGGAGCAACAACCACAGTGGGGCCTTCCCCATCGATCGGTGGCTGCGCCGGGGCTGGCTTGCCTTTCGGTTTAGGAGTCGAATGCTCCTTGATCGGTTTCTGAACGGCAGCGGGCTTGGCAGCTGCGATCCCCGGCAACGACACTCCATACGTCCGAACAACCCACGGTCCGACCAATGCATAGACCAGCACCAGCACAACGAACGTGGCGATCCACTTTGGCTTCAAGAGTCCAAACTGACGGAGCAGCGCGATGATCGCATCGGGCTTCAGGGGAGGGCGGGGAGCATTCACGAGGAGACCTTGTCTATGTCTTCGAGCCAGCAGAAGTGACGCCGACGGGTGATCGAGATCTGAGTCGCAAGGCGCTCGGACCTTGTCAACTCTCGATCGGGAGGTTGGAGTCCAGCCTTCAGGCTGCTCCGGACAGGCTAAAGTCTGAACTCTAACCCCAAGTCTGAGCGTAGCGGCGACACTACGAATCAATTCTCCCTGCGAACCGGCCACACCGCAAACTACTTGCCCGCCAGCACCTTGGCCAGCAGATCCTTGACCACCGATCCGCCACTCTGCTGGACATAGTTCATCACCACCGCGATGAACTTCTGGATCGAGTCCGCACCCAGCCCCAGCTTCTGAAACCCGCCCGCCAGTTCGGCAAGTTTTCCGAGCCCCCCCAGCCCCATCTTCTCGGCCATCCCACCGAGCATCCCCATCAGCCCGCCGCCACCATCGGCTGCCTCGGCATCGGGGGCCTTGCCGATCAGAGTGTTCGCGCCCG
>JAYSVZ010000404.1:0-1746 GCA_043718305.1 Planctomycetota bacterium
GCCACCGGGAACGCATTGAGAATCAGCGACTGTTGCCACGGCGTGAAGTCCAGACCGTCTTGGGCCAGATAGCCAAAAGTCAGAGGCAGCCACGCGCCCCAGATGAAGAACTCCAGAAACATCATCGCGAACAGCTTGTAAAACACAGACCGCTGCATGGAGGTGGCCTCTCGTCTTGAGATGTCGATCACGGGTCGAAGGGACAGGCGAGGCGAGATAATGCCTTGGGGCAGTGCCACGGGCAAGCAACGGCGACGGCGGCGGGACTGGATTTCCGGGCATGGTTCAAATCGGGTCGCAGCTCTCCCCTCTCGATCACCCCGTCGTTCATTCGCGCTCCCCTCAATTCGCGCGGAAATCGATCCGCGCGAATTGAAGGAAGCGCGAATGAACGACGGTACTGACAATTCAGGCCGCACGCGCTGGCCGGTCTCACCAACCCGAAGTGGGAGCAAGGGTCTGCTTCCCGACTTCCTCGCTCACGCTTCGGGTTGGTAGGGATCCGGCGAGCAGTGAACCACTCCTGCATTGGAGTGTGGAAGCGGCCCGCCAACAGAATCCCTCATTTTATCCAAACATCCCATATTTACTACAATCGCTACAATCGCTACAATCGGCACAACCGCTACGACCGCTACTTGGCGGACGAACGCGGCGGATGGTTGAGCGCCGGTGGTCGGTGTTCTCGGAGTTCACTCAAGAGAGCGAGGCACAACATGCAATTAGTCAATGATTTGTGGCGTGACGAGTACGGTTTGATCGTGTCGGCGGAAGCCGTCACGGTCGGGACGCTGGGGGTTTTGGGAGCCGTTGTCGGTCTCAACATGGCGTCCGAGGCAGTGGATGCGGAACTGAAGGAGTTCGCTTTTGCGATCCGCAGTCTCGATCAGAGCTACGGGTACGTGGGCCATCAGTCGTGCCGAGCCTGGTCGGCGGGATCGTCGTATCGTCAACAGGATGTGCAGGTCTCGCTGAACGACCTGTGTGCCGACGGAGCGACCGACATTCGAGCGATTCAGGAGCATGTCGGGGCGCAAAACAAGGCCCATTTGCCTCCGGCTCCTCATCCTCAGATCGATGCAGATCAGGCGATCCCCATTGTGCCGAATCAGATTCCCGTTCCGACCTTGAAGGGGGCCACCCCCAAGTCCGAGTTGCAACCGGGCGAGAAGGGCAGGGAGTCCGACAAGAAGGCTCCCCAGAAAAAGAAGGGCGACAAGGGCAAGTCGGACAGCGATGAGATCTGATTGATCTCGACCCGGTTTCGGTTCGCACCTAGCATCCCGCCCAAATCGTTGACGGTCGTCCCGAGTTCGTGCCCTCGGGGCGGTCGCCTTCGTTTGGCGACCCTTATTCGACCGGGATGCAGTGGCTCATGGAATCGACACTTCACCGCCAGTTGAAGGCGATGTACGGCGGCCCGTCGGGCGAGCAGGAAGTGCGTGTCGGCGATTTCTGGATCGACGCAGTTGTCCGCGGCCGCCTGATCGAGATTCAACGCGCCTCGCTCGGGGCGATTCGCGTGAAGATCGCCATGCTGCTTCAGTCGCATCGCGTGACGATCGTCAAGCCGCTGGCCGCGCGCACGTACATCGTGCGTCGAGAGATAACGAATGGCGAGATCGTCAGCTCGCGCTACAGTCCGCTACGGCGTTCGATCCTGAACGTGTTCGAGGAGCTCGTCCATTTCGGCGACGTGTTCCCTCATCCGCGCCTGACCTTCGAGATCGTGATGATCGAGCAGGA
>JAYSVZ010000405.1:0-4984 GCA_043718305.1 Planctomycetota bacterium
AGGGTCGGCTGCGCAGCGGCAGACCCTGGGTCAGTCATCCCGAAAGCCCATCAACCCCAACGGGGTTGCGTCAGTAAGTCGGACGCAACCCCGTGGGGGTTGAAACGGCTGAAATCGATCGAAACCCCAGGGTTTCCCGCCGTGCGGGCAACCCTGGGCTAGGGGGCGAGACCCCGTGGGGGTCAATTCACCGACGTTGGGGACGCACACACGCCAGCAGATGGCCCCCAGTCGCCGGATTCTCCGAATCCGGTGAATCACGGTGACTTGCAGAGAATTCGTTCTCTGGAAGGATAGGGTTCGCCTTGGCTTGGGAGTCATCTGCTTGGCGGGCGTCGAATCACCGGACTCGGAGAGTCCGGCGACTTTGTCGGCTTCAGCGCGGAGCGTCGCAATCTTTCGGTCGATTTTTCTGGATCGTCGAGGTCACTCGCCGACCGGGCTGGCCCCGATCGTAACGACCGTCAAATCATTCGGAGGGTAGGACTGAGCGAAAGCGGCCACTTGATCCACGGTCAGCGATTCGACCCGCTGGCGGACTTCTTCCAGCGTCGTCACTCGATCCATGTAGAACCAGTCCCTCGCGATTGAGCTGGCTCGCGCACTGGTTGATTCTTGCTGCATGATCAGCGCGCTTTTCGCCCGGACCTTGCAGCGTTCCAGTTCTTCGGAATTTATTGAAGAAGCCAGACTTCGCATTTCACGGAGTGTGATGTTCCAGGTCTCCTGGGCCCGCTCGGTGGTCGTCCCCGCATAAACGATGACCCGACCTTCCGTCTTCAAGGTGTTCAGCGAAGCATAGACCGTATAAACCAGTCCGCGATTCTCGCGAACTTCCGTAAAGAGCCGCGAGCTGCTGCCCCCGCCGAGGATGCTGGTGGCTGCCCAGGCTGCGTAATAGTCGGGATCGTTCGAAGAGACTGCGGGATAGGCCAATGCGATGTGAGTTTGAGCTGAGTTGTGCTCGACATGCAGCTTACCGCCGATTGCGGGAGTGCGTTGCGGTTGCGGGGGAGCTTGCCCAGACCAAGGGGCGAGGAGTGTTCCGACCTCCGCGATGATCTGCTGGGCGTTGACGTTGCCCGCCACGCCGAGGATGGCCCCTTGAGGGACCACGCAACGCCGGTAGTGATCGCGGACTCCGTCACCGGTGATCGCAGCCAGTTCCTCCATCGATCCATCGGTCGGGCGGCCCCATGGACTGTCATAGCACCGCTTGCGCAGCTCGATGACGGTCTTTCGTTGCAAGTCATCTTCCTGGGCCAGGAGTGACTGCTCGAGGCCCGACATCACCGGTTCGAACTGCGACTCATCCAAGTGCGACTTCTGGAGAATCTCGCTGTAAATTCGTAGGGCGGGCAGCAGATTGTCGGCCAGCATGGCTCCCGAGAAGCTCAAGAAATTCCAACCCACCTGCTCATCACGCTGCACACCCAGGCGATCCAAAGCGGACGACAACTCGCGGTTCGAATAGGCCCCTGCCCCGCGTGTGATCCAGTCGGCGAGGGCCGATGCGGTCCCATTGACCCCGGCCGGTTCATAGAGACTCCCCGCCGGGACCATCAGCGAGAACGATGCCGACCGAACATCAGGCATCTCCTCGACAAGGATGGTCAGGCCATTCGGCAGTGTGTGGATCTGGATCGACATAGGGGGTGGTGGAAATTCGAAATTCGAAGCCCGAAATTCGAAGGGTGGAGTGGATGTTGAAAGCAGAAGCACTTCCATTCGGATTTCGAATTTCGGGCTTCGGATTTACTTGCTTCATGTCGGTTCACTCAGAAACCGGGACAGACACGCCAGCAGCGGGTCGATCGTCTGCTCCTGGATCTTGTGCGGCGGGCGCCATTCGAACCACTGGTAACCGGGGTGTTCCGTCACCTCAATGCGAACTTCACGCAGCAGTCTAACTAGAAAGATGACCAGTGTCTTTTGCCGCAGCTCTCCGCCGCTACGGACTTCGCGGACGGGGTACTTGTGTTCGAACCGAAAGAACGGATCGAGTGCGATGGCATCGGGCGGGATGCCGGTCTCCTCGACCATTTCGCGGAGAGCTGCTTCGACATCGGATTCTCCGGGTTCGACATGCCCCTTCGGGAGATCCCAGCGGTCCTTATGCCGCATCAAGAGAAACCGCTCGACCGGGTCACCGATCACGACCAACACGCCACAGGCACGGACTTCGGGAAGGGGCATGTTGGTGATTGGTCCTTGGTCAGTGGTCATTAGTCCTTCGTCATTAGTCCCAGGTCATTGGTCTCTAAAAATGACCAAGGACTAGTGACCAATGACTCCCTTACTGCTTCCCTTCTTCCCGCTTGGACCACCACGGAAGGGTGATCCCGCCGTCCATCAGCACCGTGCTCCCCGTCATGTAGTCGCAGTCGCTCGACATCATGAAGCACGCCAATCGCCCCATCTCCTCGGGAGTCCCCATCCGGCCCCACGGAATCCCCTCAGCTCCTTGAGCGAGTTGCTCATCGCTGAAGAACTTTCGCTCGCCCGGTGTGTCGATCCAACCGGGGTGGAGGATGTTGACCCGAATTCGGTGGCGGGCCAGTTCGATGGCGGCTGTGCGGGCCATGTGATCGATGGCAGCTTTCGCCATATTGTAGGCCATTGCCGTCGGAATCGGCAGGTAGGCATGCGGCGAGCTGACCACGAGAATCGCACCGCCCCTTCCCTGCTTAATCAAATGTTGAGCTGTCGCCCGGACGCCGAAGAAGGCCCCCCACATCGAGACATCGATCGTCCGCTTAAACCCGGCCATATCCGCATCGACCATCGACTCACGATCGCTATAGGCGGCGTTCGAGACGTAGCCATCGATCGAACCCATCTGAGCTGCGAAGTCGGCCACCATCTTTTCAACAGAGGGCTGGTCGGCGACATCGCATTGATGGAGCGATGCCTTCCGCCCGAGTTTGCGAATTTCGCTGGCGACCTCTTCCGCCTCTCCGACATGGGATCGGAAGTTGATCCCGATATTCGCTCCTGCCGCCGCCATCTCCAAAGCGCAACCCCGACCGATGCCGCGTGAGGCCCCGGTAATGAGAATATTCTTCCCCGTCAGATCCATGTCGCCGCCCATCGTCTCAACAGCTTGCAATGCAGCTGAGCCCACCCCCCTGAAATCCCAGGGAGTATCAAATCCGGGCCACTACCGCGCCCAAGAGAATATCAGTCGCCTCGCGAGGGGACAAACGTCTCCTCGGTCAAGTTGGGGCCGGGCGTGTGACGCCGATCACCGTGTCGACTGTTTATCGGTGCGGAGTCCTTCTGAACCGGACGACCGCCAGTAATCAGCGGTCGCCCGGTTTCGCTCGCCAAAGACTCCCACCGCTTCCTTCAGTTGCCGCCTCTCCTCCGTGATGCGGTCCGAGTTGACGCGTTTGGCAACGACCGCAGAGCCTCGTCTGCATCTGTCCGGATCGGGCCACAACGCCGCACAGACCACCGCCCGACACGCCGCCAAAGGCTGCCGCGCCCACCAGATGTGCAGCGTGGAGAGATGCCCCGCGCATGGGCCGAAATGAGAGCAATGGGGAGGTCAACTTCGATGAGTCGCTTGGTAGGTCATCAGTGGGTGGCAAACGTGGATGCGAGGGGCAGGAACGGCCATTCGGAAAACAACAGAAACCGTAACTTGCACGTAAATATGAGGTTGCGGATTCTTGGAGAGTTCTTTTCTAGGGCCTCCGGAAAAGAAACCCCGTGTTTAAACAGTCCACCGGTGGGGGCAGAGTCCGCCTCACAGTGTCACTATCAGGGGGGATCGACTGGAAACAGAGTTCGCCCCTTCGATCTTGCGCTCGGTGTTTCTCCGGGATGGCGGATGGCCGTCAGAACGCGAGCGATGTTGGGGGTTCCTTGGCGGTTCCCCCGGAGCGGGAGTGCTCCGCGCTCCAGAAAGTACCGGTTGCCCTCAGCACTGTTGGCCGGGACCGCGTAGTCGGCCACGAACAGAGGTCGCCCATATTCCATGGTGGAACGCCCGCAAGCGTACGTGCCGCCCGTCAGGCCAGACTCGATCACTACCATGGCGTCGCTCAGACCGATGATCGTGCTGTTCCGCTGCATAGCACTGCGGGCCATCCAAGGCAGCCCCGGCGGGAACTCCGAAAGCACGAGGTAGTTCTCTTCCGAAATCAGCGGCTTGATGCTCGCCTTGACTCGGAAATGCGAGATCCCTTCGGCCAGCACGAAAATCGTCGCTCCGCCCGCTTGCAGCGCGCCTTGATGGACGGAGAGGTCCACGCCCGACGCATACCCGCTCACCAGGACGATCCCTTCTTTCGCCAGCAAGGCGGAAGCTTCCGTCGCGACGCGAACACCCTTCTCGGATGCCTTTCTGGCACCGCAGAATCCGACCGACGGCTGTTTCAGGAGTTCCAAGTTCCCGAGGGCGAACAGGACCGGCGGAGCATCACGCCCCAAAACGTGACGGAGTCTGTCCGGGTAGCTCTCATCGCGGATGGTCAGAGTCACGACTCCCATGTCGTCCAGTTCATGCTGGATCTGCTCTGACTGCAACAACGATCCGGCCACACCGCGAGCCATCGATTCCGACATCCCGCCATCTTGAGTGAGCCTGGCCGGATGCTCGACCAGATCGACCAGGTCATCTGCCGACACTTTTTGCATCAAATCGAACAGGGCCTTTCGCCCCACCCCTTTGGTGAGCATCAATGCTGTGGCTGCTCCCGTGTTGTTCATGTGTTGTCCGAGTCTCGTAGTGACTTGACGCAGGGCAGTCCCAAGACGTGCGCTGCCCCCTGAGACTTGAGGAACTTGGCGTAGGCCCACATTGTAACACCGGACTGGTACAGGTCATCCACGATGATCACGAGCCGATCTTTGACCGGGGCTGACAGCTTCACACACTCACGGCTGTAGAGATCCAGCCAGATCTGGCTCTTCTCTGCCACCGCTGCCTGTTTCAGAGCGGATTTGGGGCAATGGAGAGTGGCGTCCACAAAGTCTT
>JAYSVZ010000406.1:0-4977 GCA_043718305.1 Planctomycetota bacterium
CGCCCCCCCTCCCCCTCGCTGCCCCTCCGCGCACCGGGGTCAGGGGAATTCCAGCACCCCAGAAAATCCCAGCCCATACTTCAACAGGCCGGTGAGTCCTCCGTGTTCGCACAACGTGGTGATTGGGGGAACATGCGGAATGACGGCCCCGTCCATGCTCAACGGCCCCATCATTTTTAAGTCCCGTGCGTCTGCCTATTTCGCCACTCGGTCGGTGAGTTGTTTACCTCATGAATTGCCTTCTCGGGTGGTTCGCTTCATGGTTACGACAACCACGACGACAACCGGACTGCAAACCACGAGAGGGCAAGCATGCCACCAGTCTCTGTCGAGAAACCGAAGAAACCGATTCCGAGTCACCACGGGCAGCACACGGCAACAGGCCGTGGGTGCGAGCAGATCAGAGGGAATGTGCATTTCTTCGGCGTCTGGGCGGACCCTGACGCAGTATTTCAGAAGTATCTGGACGAACGGGACGATCTGCAAGCCGGTCGCAGCCCCCTGTTAGCGACCGTTCGAGCATATTCGCCAATGGTCTTCAGCCAGAGACCAGCTCAACGTCACTCCCCCAGCCGCACATCCACGCTTGCCCGGTGGGCTGTGAGCCCTTCCTTGTCCGCCATCAGCCGCACGAGATCGGCATCCAGCGCCAGTCCCGCTTTGTTGTAGGCGATGACCGACGATCGCTTCAGGAAGTCGACCGCGCTCAGCCCATTAGCAAACCGCGCGGTCCCGCCCGTCGGGAGGACGTGCGATGGTCCGGCGACATAGTCACCCAAGGCCACCGGGGTGTAGTGGCCCAGGAAGATCGCCCCGGCGTTTTGCACTTTATCGAGCAGTTTCTCCGGATCGGCGGTCGAGATGTGTAAGTGTTCCGTCGCCAGTTCATCCGTCAGCCGCGCGGCTTCATCCTCATCGCGGGCCAGGATGAATGCTCCGTACTGCTCCAGGGATTCACGGGCCAGATCACCGCGTTCGAGTTTCGCCAATTGCCGCTCGAGTTCGGCGTGGACCTGCGCAATGAGCGGCTCGTGCCAGGTCATCAGCACGCCAGAGCCGGGGCTGTGCTCGGCTTGCGAGATGAGGTCGGCTGCGACGAATACCGGATTCGCGGTCTCATCGGCGAGGACGATGACCTCGCTCGGGCCAGCGATGCTGTCGATGTCGACCTCGCCGAAGACGTATTTTTTGGCAAGGGCCACGAACAGATTTCCCGGCCCCACGATCTTATCAACGCGGGCGATCCCCTCGACCCCGTAGGCCAGCGAGGCCACCGCTTGTGCCCCGCCGATACGGTAGACCTCGGTGATTCCAAGCTCGTGACAGGCTGCGAGTAAGTCATCATTGTATCCCCCGAAGGGGGTCGGCGGGACGACGACCGCGATCTCCTGGACCCCCGCCGTCTGAGCGGGCACCACGGTCATGAGCAACGTGGAAGGATAGGCCGCCGCTCCGCCCGGTATGCAGACGCCTACCCGCCGAAGTGGACGAACTCGCTGGCGGAGTTCGATCCTGGCCTCGTCCGATTGCCGCACGATGCGGACATCGCTGGTCATGATCGCCCGCTGATACTCGACGATGTTGTCCCGAATTCGGCGGATCGTATCGAGGTACTTTTTGTCCGCCGCTTGATGCGCTGCCTGGAGTTCTTCGGCAGTCACGCGGAGGTTGTCGCGCGTGATCTCCTTCCGGTCGAGGAGCCGGGTGTACTCCAGAACGGCATCGAGTCCCTCGCAGCGGACGCGCTGGCAAATCCGCTCGACGACTTGGGATGGCGAAAGTGGTTCCCCAAACAGAGCTATCGTCCGGGCCTTACCCGCCTCGGAGACCACATCCCCCCGCGGACTAAGCTTCTCCCGCAAAGCCGCAAAGAGCTGCGTGGCATCCGCAGCACGGCAATCGATTGTCGGGATGGAAAGTGACATGTAAGGAACCAGTGGGACGCGAATCATCGGCGAGGTATCTTCCTCGGACCGGGGCGAGTTGTCCAACGCTGGGGGCGCTCGTGAAAGCAATTCCCCCTCAGTCGGCGTTGTCGCTCGGCTTGTGCCCGTTCTTAAACAGGAAGCTCACCGATTCATTGCGGTGGATCCGGCGAATCGCCTCGCCCAGCATGGGGGCGATCGACACCGTTTTTAGATTGGGTGGGGCTGGATTCAGTCTCGGCGGGATCGAGTCGGTGATGACGATCTCTTCAATATCCACCCCCGCCAGATTCTCCGCAGCTGCGCCGCAAAAGACGCCGTGGGTGGCACCGATGTAGACCTTCTTGGCCCCGAATCGAAGGGCGATCTTGGCAGCCCCACAGATCGAACCGGCGGTCGAGATCATGTCGTCAAACAGGAAGGCGACCTTGCCCTCGATGCTGCCACCGATGAGGTTCGCCTGCCGCGTTTCGGTGGCGCTGCTGCGCCGTTTGTCGATGATCGCCAAGGCCCCTCCGAGGTTCTCGACGTGCTGCATCGCCCGTTTGATGCTCCCCTCGTCCGGGCTGATGATGACGGTCTCATCCGGCGAATAGCCGAGCTTCCGGAAATGTTCGTCCAGGATGCGGGCGGCGTACAGGTGATCCACCGGCAGATCGAAGAACCCCTGAATCTGCGCGGCATGCAGATCAAGGGCGAGCACTCGATCAGCCCCGGCTGTGGTGATCAGATTGGCCACCAACTTGGCCGTGATCGGCACGCGTCCGCTGTCCTTGCGATCCTGCCGGGCGTAACCGAAGTACGGCAGCACGACTGTGATCCGCTCCGCACTCGCCCGCTTGCAAGTATCAATCAGAATCAACAACTCCATCAGGTTCTGATTGACCGGAGGAACCGTCGGCTGGAGCAAGAATACGTCCCGTCCACGGACGTTATGGTTCAGCTTGACGCTGGTTTCCCCATCCGGGAAGTCGCCCAATTCCATGGCGGCCAAGGGCACTCCCAAATACTCAGCGATGTCCGCACTGAGCTTGGGATGGGCGCGGCCGCTGATCAGCGTGAGGTGGTCGTACATGGGCCGCCAGAGACGTTGAGGGGAATATGACCAGCGTATCGGGTTGCGAAGGGATTTCAAAGGATCAATGAAGAGTCGTTGAAAATCGTGAGTGCATCAGCCTCCACGGGGGTGAGTGCCCACACTGGGGGGGATCTGAAAGGTGAAGCGGCAAGTTCGCTGGGGATTGGCATGAGTCAGAACTGTCGGTTCCCGGAAGCGATCCCTGTCAGGCTGGCAGTCAATGCCCCGCTAACCCCCTTCTGCCATTTCGTGAAACGACGTTATCGTATTAAGCTGCCGTGACTTAGCGATGAAGGTCATGGCTGTCGATGGCAAGAGGTACAACGTTTGCACTCGATGGGTCCGAGTCACTTCCACCCCGTCCTCACCGAGCGAGGAGCCAGATCATGCGAGTTTTTCGTTGGGGCAGCGCCTTCGACGCGTTCCGTGATCTGGAACGGGAAATGGACCGGCTCCTGCACAGTGTTCACCTGGCCCACGAGGGGCTCCGGATCGGGCGGCCCTTTCCGGCGGTGAACATCTATGAGTTGGAGGAGGAGTATCTGCTCACGGCGGAACTTCCCGGCACGCGGGTCGAGGATCTCGACCTGAGCGTGTCGAATGGTGTTCTGACCATTCGTGGCAGTCGCGACACAGCCACCGATGTCGGCGAGCAGCAGTTCCGTCGCAGTGAACGCCCCCAAGGCCGCTGGGAACGCAGCTTTCAACTCCCCGAACGCGTCAACGACACCGCCATGCATGCCGAGCTTCAGAATGGGGTGTTGTTGCTGCATCTCCCCAAGGCTCCCTCGATCCTCGCTCGGCAGATCCCGGTGAGCGACGGAGCCGCTTCCACAGCGGTCGATGTGTAACGGCACTGTTTCAGCCGATCCCCCGCCTCCTGGCGAGATTCCCACGATGTCGACAGACCAGCCCACCATTCCTTCCACGATGACGACCCCGCGGGCCGAAGCTTCGCAAGAGCCACGGCAGCATTGGGTCTGCACACCGCCCATCGACATCTTCGAAACTCCAGAGGGGCTTGTGCTGCGGGCCGATCTTCCGGGGGTGACCGCCGAGACGCTCGATCTCCAAGTCCAGGATAACAAGCTGACCCTCTTGGGCCGCGTCCTGCCACAAGCCCCCTCGGACGCTCGACTGATCCACCAGGAATACCATGTGGGCGACTACGTGCGTTCGTTCATCCTCAGCGACGATGTCGACCACGACCGAATTACCGCCAAGATGACCAACGGTGTACTCGACCTGCTGCTCCCCAGAACCCCGAAGCCCGAGCCCCGGCGGATTCAAGTGCGAACGAATTAGCGCGGTTGGAGTCCAGCCTTTGGGCTGTTCCGGACAGGCTAAAGCGTAGTCCTCCACCGCCGAAGTCCCACATCACCAAGGCCAGAGTCCGAATCGCAATTCGCACTCGCATCACGAACGCCCCCTGCTTCCGCCCTGAAAGGGCACCGACATACCAGCCCAGGGCCACGCCCTGGGTATCGATTCCGCTGGTTCGGCAAGCCCTGAAAGGGCGGCACATCGGACGGCCCCAGCCCTGTTTCGCCCTTTCAGGGCTAAGACTGATACGACAAACTGAAACCTGGGGCGGCGCTCCCGCTGGTCGCTTTGCCCCAGGCTGGTTTGTGGCTGCCCCGTTGGGGCGGAAGAGGGTGGCTTGGCGACGGACGCGTCGGGTGATGCGTTAATTCCGCAGTGGCGGACTAGACTCCAACCCCAAATCTTGGCGTGGCGAAACGCCCCCAATGGGCACTCCCCGCTGACATCGACAAACTCGCCGGTCACACGGTTCACCGGATGACCGCGTCCTGCGACTGGTGGGCAACGTGGGCACCCCCAAGCGACGCTGCGAGGGCTGTTGAGAGGGGATTCCGGACGGCGACTCCGCTATCATTGCCGCAGCTGAGTCCTTGCTCTCGGCGGACTTCTCCCTCCTTCAGAACCGACCCCATGAACCTGCTCACGCGTTGG
>JAYSVZ010000407.1:0-1741 GCA_043718305.1 Planctomycetota bacterium
CCTCCCCTGACCCACTACACAACCGGCGTCGTCCGCTTCAACTGAGCCAGCATGTGCTCCGGGTTATGGCTCAGATGCTGGTACACTTTGGCCAAGGTAACCGCGCAAGTCGCGTGATGATTTCTGACTGAGGCTTGGCGCGAGAGGGGCAAAGCCGGTCTGCCCATCGATTCCCATTCCAAGCCATGCGCGTCACACTGCTCCTCAAGCAACAACTGCCGTGTGACTTGAGTGCGGGACCGATGGCCCATTACGACGACATTCCGGAACTGGCTGACCTCGACTCAGGGCGGAACCTGATTCGGGTTCCGATGGAGCAGAACGTTCCCTTCACGCGGCGCGTCCGGTCGCTCGTCGATACCCCCGAGTTTCAACGCCTCTCCCACATCAGCCAGCTCGGACTCGTCGCCAAGGTCTACCCCGGGGCGACCCACACCCGGTTCGAGCACGCCCTCGGCGTCTATCACAACGCCCTGCGCTATCTCCAACAGCTCCGCAAAGATGACCGCTTCGTCGCCACAGTTGCAGAGGCCGATGCCGAACTTTTGATTGCCTCGGCCTTATTGCATGACATCGGGCACTGGCCATTTTGCCATCCGATCGAGGACATGGGGCTGACCGCGATGCCCCCGCACGAGGCCCACGCGGCGCACTTTCTGCAACCGAGTGGGGAACTGGCCCAGGTGCTTCGCCACGAGTGGCACGTCGACCCCCGCGATGTCGTCTCGCTGCTCACCGGCCAGGCTTCCACCCCCGCTCGCCGCGTATTGAAGTCGATCCTCTCCGGCCCGATCGACATCGACAAGATGGATTACCTGGACCGCGACAGTCTGCACTGCGGCGTCCCGTATGGCCGAAACTTCGACCGCCAACGATTGATGCAATCACTCGTGTTGAATGAGGCCGGGGACGGACTGGCGATCACCTCAAAGGGGAAAACTGCGGCGGAGCTGATGGTCTTCGCCCGGTATGTGATGTTCAGCGAGGTCTACTGGCACCATGCGGTGCGGGCAGCCACGAACATGTTCGCGCGGGCGTTTTACCATCTTTCGCCGGGGTTTGATCTCGCCTCGCTCTTCACGCAGACCGATGCGGAGATGATCTCGAACCTCCGCTTGGCAGCGCGGGGCAGCGTCTACGAATCGCTGCTGGAGGGGGTCTTCGGCTCCCGTCGCGTGATCTACAAACGGGCTGCCGAGTTCACCTCAAGTCTCGCCGCCGAGGTCTATCGCCGCATCTCTGGGCGGAGGTTCGGGGAACTGGTAACGATCTCTGAACGCTTGGCCGAACTGGCTTCACGGGCCTGGGGCGAAACGGTCGTCCCGACTGAAATCCTCGTCGACGCCCCGCCGCCGCACAAAGAAGTCGAGTTCGATGTCGACATCTACTTCCCCAAAACCGACAGCTACCGTCCGTTGCGGACAGTCTCGCCCGTGGTCGAGGCCCTCGCGCTCACGCAGTTCGATGACTACGTGAAACGTGTGCGGATCTTTGTTCACCCCCGGCTGCGCACCCTGGCCGCCCAGGCCCCGTGGGATGAGTGGGTCCAACGGGCGACCGATGCCTCCGATTGACCCCGATTCCAAGCCCTTGCCAGAGTCGGCGAACTGATGATCGAAGTGAGTTGTGATGGCCATGCAATCATTGAACGACGTTACCGTTTCTTCCCAGAAGCGCCGCTGGCCACGACGGCTGGCCATCGTGGTGGGGGTGATTGGGATCATCGCCGCATGTGTGGAGT
>JAYSVZ010000408.1:0-16473 GCA_043718305.1 Planctomycetota bacterium
GTTCATTTCGCCCAGTCCTTTGAACCGGGTATAGATCAGGCCGCGTTCGCCGATCGTCCGGATCGCACTGACCATTTCGCGAAGGCTCATCAGTTTGCGCGGCGTGACCTCATGGTCGAGGTAGTACGGGTAGACCGGTTCTCCGTTGACTGGAGGTGA
Source organism: Planctomycetota bacterium (assembly GCA_043718305.1). Taxonomy (GTDB): domain Bacteria; phylum Planctomycetota; class Planctomycetia; order Planctomycetales; family Planctomycetaceae; genus TH-plancto1. Next base: position 160 of record JAYSVZ010000408.1, read on the forward strand.
CACGATCAGATCGTTGAGCGTCAGACCGTAGTCAGCCTTGAGCTTTTTGACCGTCTCGTTGATCGTCCGGATTTCGTGCAGATCCTGGACCTGAAGCGAACTGGGCGCGGGGGCTGCGGCTTCGGCTCCTTCCTCAGCGGGTTTCGCGAGCGGCTCATCGGCGATCTTCAGTTCGCCGCCCGCTTTTTTCTCGGCCTCAGCCAGGAAGGCATCCAAGTCGGGCTTGGTGATGAACCAGTGCTGGGCTGCCCCGAGGAAGACGCGGTAACGCGGCAAAAGGCCATCCGGGCTGACTTGATGCATCGAGAGAGTCCGCAGTTCAATCCCCCGCCGTTCCAGCGTTTCGAGTTGGACCTCCACGGAATCGAGCAAGTCGGCCAGCTTCTTGAGCTGCTCTCCGGCGATCTCGAACGGTTCGGCAGCGGGCTTTTTCTCGCCGTAGCGGGCTGCGAGCAGATTGGCCCGCGGCTTGACGATCAGTTTGGTCCCCTCGAGTCCCAAGCCGAGGAGTTCCGACATCATCGCCTGGTGCGTTTGCACGTAGCGCGGCTTCTGGTTGCGGCGTGTCTTGGACAACACGCGGTAGAGCGGCGGCTGGGCGACGTAGACACAGCCTTGCTTGACCAGCTCTCGCATGTGCCGGAAGAAGAAGGTCAGCAGCAGCGTGCGGATGTGCGAACCGTCGACATCGGCGTCGGTCATCAGAATGATCTTGCCGTAGCGCCGCTTCATGATGTCGATCTCTTCGGCCATCGGCGCAATGCCGATCGCTTTGAAGAGGGAGGCGACTTCGGTGTTGGCCAGGACCTTGACGAGCTGGGCCTTTTCGACGTTGATGATCTTGCCGCGCAGGGGCAGGATCGCCTGGTTCCCGGAGTCGCGCCCGGTGTCCGCAGAACCACCGGCGGAGTCTCCTTCCACCAGATAGAGTTCGGAGATTTTCAGATCATGGTTGCGGCAGTCGCGGAGTTTTTCCGGGAGTCCGCCGCCGGAGACCTTGCTCTTATCGCGAGCCAGGTCGCGAGCTCGTTTGGCGGCCTCGCGGGCTTCGGCAGCGCGCTGGCCCTTCTGGGCGATCATCTTGGCGGTGGCGGGGTTCTCTTCGAAGAACTTGGCGAGGCCATCGCCGATGACCGAGTTCACGGCCCCTTCGACTTCGGGCGTCGTGAGCTTGATCTTGGTCTGCGATTCGAACTGCGGGTTCGGGATGCGGACCGTGATGACAGCGGCCAGCCCTTCGCGGAAGTCTTCGCCAGCGGGGGTGGCATCCTTGTAGATCCCGGCTTGCTTGCCGTAGTTGTTCATCGTCCGCGTGAGGGCGGTGCGGAACCCGGACATGTGAGTGCCACCGTCGGGGTTGTAGATCCCGTTGGCGTACGAGCGGATGTTCTCCGAGTACCCATCGTTCCATTGCAGTGCCACATCGACTACGGTCGTTTCGACTTGCCCCGTGATGCGGATCACATCGGGGAAGAGCGCGGTCTCAGTCCGGTTGAGCCAGCGAACGAACTCGCGCAGCCCATCTTCGTAGTAGAACGTATCGTTCAGTCCGGTTCGTTCATCTTTGAGATAGACGCGAATCCCGGGATTCAGGAACGCGCAGTCCTGAAGCTTCTTATGGATCGTGTCGTAGATCAGCGTCGTGGTGGAGAAGATCGCCGAATCGGGCTTGAAGGTGATCTTCGTGCCGGTCTGTTCCGTGGCCCCGAGCTTCGACAGGGGAGTCGTCAGCCGTCCTTGGGCAAAGCCCATCGTCCAGACGTGGCCCTCGCGGCGGACCTCGGCTTCGAGCCACTCGCTACAGGCATTCGTGGCGGTGATGCCGACGCCGTGCAGACCGCCAGTACCGGTGGTGTATGCCTTGCGGTCGAACTTGCCGCCCGCGTGGATCTCGGTGAAGACGACTTCCAGCGCGGACTGGTCTTTGTCCTTCATCTTGCCCACGGGAATCCCGCGCCCATCGTCGGCCACGGTCACCGAGCCATCCGCGTTGATGGTGACCGAAAGCGTCTTGGCGTAGCCGTTCACGAACTCGTCGAGCACGTTGTCGGTCACTTCGAACACAATATGGTGCAAGCCGACATTGTCGGTCGACCCGATGTACATCTGGGGTCGGTGCCGGATCCCGTCGATCCCTTCGAGGTGCTGGATCTGGTCAGCCCCGTAGTCGGTCTGGTCGGCGTTGTTATTTTCGCCGTCGTTTTTTTCGGGGGTGGGGGTGTTTTCGGGGTTCTTCTGGTCAGTCACCGAGGGCGCTCCAGCCTGCCATTCAGCGGTTGCCGGGCCGATCGATCGGGAGTGACCTCTCACTCCCCGCCGAGGGGCCTCGCAACCAGTTGATCCGGACAGTCTTCGAGGGGCGGAATCCATTCGAATCCGCTCATGCGTCGTGCGTGGCGGAACGCGGTGATTCTAACAGGTTTCGGGGGGCCTGTCCCGCGTGGAAGTGAATTCTGGGAGGGTGTATGCATCAGATAAAGGAGGCAGTAATCATCCACGGACCAGCTTCTGACGAATCGTCTTCGTGGAGCCATCGCCGATGGCCGCGTAACTGGTTTTCTCCGCAGGCAGCCAGCCGCAAGAAACTCAAAAAACGCAAGACAGAGGCCGACTCTTCTTTTTGCGTTTCTTGCGTTTCTTGCGGCCTGCATTCTTCAGACGGCTACCGGGATCTCTCTGAATTCACTCACAAAATGGCCACATTCAGCGGACCGCCGACTCGGCTTCGCGAATGACTAAATAGGCTGCCTCGCTATCCTCGGCCTCGCGCAGGGCGTCGACAAAACCCGGTTGTTGCAGCATCCGTCCGAGTCGAGCCAGCACTCGCAAATGGGTTTTCGTATCGCGGCAGATGACGAGGAAGAACATATCGGTCGGCTGATTATTCGCCGCCCCAAACGGGATTGGCGAAGTGGTCCGACCAAACGCCACGACCGATTCACCGATCGAGTCGATGAGTGTCTGCCGGGGATGGGGAATCGCGACGCCGTTGTCGAAGGCGGTGGACATCAGTTCTTCGCGTTCGAGGACCGCCTTGAGCACGCTGGCCGGTTCCCAAATCTGGTAGGTTCGACCGGCGACTTCGACCAAGCCTTCGAGGATCGATCGCTTGGTCCGGCCATCGAGGGGAACCTGGACCATGCTCGGTGACATCAGACTGGTGACTGGAATCTCCGCATCCTCATCATGCGAGCGCTGCGAGTTCTCCAGGGCTGCCAGTTCGGGCTCAGAAAATGTCCGCATCTCCTGTTCCAGCCACTGCGTCACTTCGGTCGCTTGAAACGCCCATTCTCCCGCCCGCTTATGGCCAGGAATTCTTCCCCGGTTCACCAGTTTTTCAATGTCGCGCACATCGCGTCCCAGATGCCGGGACAGCTCGTCGAGCGTGAACCAATCGTAAGCCATGATGCACGGTCGAGACGAGGAGAGACGCAGAAGGACAGCCACGAGGGGCCGACAATCCCGTTCGCCATCGACCGGCTGTACTTCGAGGCGGGTGCGGTCTAACGGTGAGCGACGGGCGTCGCGACCGGGTTCAATGACCCCACGGATTGCTGGCAGCAGGTCATTAGAGTTGCAGCGTCGAGATTCCACAAGTCCCGCGACCAGACTTCCAATTCGTACCACCCGCGATAGCCACTCGCCTCCAGGACCGACACGATCTCGGGGAGTGGCAAACGCCCCTCACCCGGGAGCCGCCGATCGGTGTCGCTGCGCGTCGGTACCCAGTCGGCAAGCTGCACGGTCGCGATGTGCGGAGCAATCTTCTCCAGCCGCTTCAAGAGGTTGACTTCGCCTCCCAGATGATACGTCCCGAAGGCCAGGCCGAGTTCCTTGACCGAGAACTCGTGGACGATCTCCATGGCATCATTAAGCGTATGCAGGAACGACCACTTGTGAAACTGAAGTGCCATGGGTTGGAGCGCGAGTTGCACTCCGCACCGCTTGGCCACCGGCAGGAGTTCCTCTAATCCGCCCAGCAGTGCCCGCCGGGCCTGAGCGCGAATGTGAGTCCCGACCGGCCCCGAGACGACGCGGACCACCGGTGCCCCCACGCGGGCCGCCAGTTCGATCAACTCGGTCCCTTCACGGACGGCATCCTCAAGAGTGAACTGATTGAACCGTGTGAAGCCGCCCGCGATCCCGACGCTCGACACGGAGAGCCCTCGAGCGCGAATGGCGAGTGCGATCCGACGCGGAGACCAGTCCGCCAGCTTCAGTGTGCAGAGGCCGATCCCGGCGACGCCCGCGGCCTCGTAAAGATCGAGATCCTCGGTGAACGAGGACCGCCGCGTTGTCGTCTCGTGGAAGGCGACCCGCGACTCCCAAGGGGCACGAGCCACAGCCTCAGACGGCGCGGCGGGTAACGCCTTCGCCTGGCCCTTGGGAGCGAGCCAATTCAAAAAGTGAAACGACATGCGCGAAGCACTCCGGGGAATTGATCGAATGGCCGGTCACAACGAATGACCGGCCCCACGCGGCGAACCGCGCGATCATCCCACGGAGTTCAACTTGATGTCCGGGCTATCCGCGACGTTGACCCACACATGGACGTGAGGGGAACCGCGGAAGTACCACACGAAGGTCGGCCCTTCGAGCCGCCAGTTGTCCCACACCTGATCCGCACCGATATCTTCATCCTTGTAGAAGGCGAGCGAGCAGCGATCGAGACCGCCATGCTTCTCCAGGCACTGAACCACTTCATCCTTGTCGGATTGGCGGTACGGCTCGATGAGGCTCTGGAGAACCTCTTGGGCGGCGGCCTTCTGATCGGCGGTCATGTCGGCGACCGAGAGTCCCGGGAACATTCCCTGGTCACCCTGGAATGGAACTTCGCTCTCGCTCGGGGTCTCCTTCAGGAGAGCCTTCTCCCGCTGCTTGCCATCCAGGATCGTGTAGAGCGAGTTGGCCTTGAGGGCCTGCGGCCAGAAGACGTTACCGGGATGGTTCTTCTCTTCATCAAACCCCTTGGCAGCGTGACCGTAGAACAGCGGTCCCCCGAAGGCGACATGGTCTGAAGTGTTCCCGTCACAGCGCACGGTCAGATGCCGACCGGTCATGACGAACTCGAACTTCCCCTGGCCCGGTTCGCCGAAGATGGCGATCGTCTGTCGCTTGCCGTATCCGTCGGCGTCGTCTTTCAACTGCTGCCGAATCCGGTCATGCCAATCGGGGTTGTACAGCCCGTAGAAGATCGCTTCGATCATGTCGCGTTGATCGGCCGTATAGAAACTTCCCCCGACGTTCATCTTGTCGACATCCGTGATGCTCCAGTTGTTCGAGACATGTGTCCGCAACAACCCGCGATCATCGGTGTGGTCCCACGCGAAACAGATCTTCGCCCGCTGTTCAGCACTCAGTGTTTCGTACAGCTTTCCGACGAGCGCCTCGGACTCACTCTTCGGACCCGCCTTCTCTTCACCACGAGCAACGCCACTGGCCAGCACCCCCGCTGCCAAGGCACTGGTCGCTCCAACCTTCACAAAGTCACGCCGATTCAGAGGCTGACCAGTGAGATCACAATCAGGACAAGAGGACGTAGGGAACATCCGCGACTCCAAGCTGGGAAGAGATGAGGTGAGTGGCCAAGGCGTAGTATGCGCACGCATTGGTCGAAACGACAAGATGACTGCTGGGGGAATTTGGAACGAAGTGAAAGGTTGTGGGTCGAAGGCGAATGACCGACAGCCAGGTCCGACGGTGGTGGTTTCAACAATGCTCGCAGAAACTGAGTCCATCCCACCCCGCCCCAGCTACCCCGCTGCTGACGCCGGGTGTGCCGTAGCTCATGTCGCTCCGCGACTGAGATTCCGCTCGAGAGATCACTCTCGCAATCCACTGACCACGCCCGCGAAATGCCAGTCGCGGAGCGACATCGCCTACGATTCCGGACCAACACGTTATTCAGCCAGCGACATCGGAGAAGTCGCCGACAATGTCTCCACTCCGGCTCCCCTCTCCTCCCGGTAGAGGGGAGCTGGAGTGCCCTGGCTGATTGCTGAAAGCTGACCGCTGAAGGCTCGGGAAACGAACTGAAGACCCATTCGAAAAGTGCTCTACCTACCTACTTCGCCCCAAAGTTCCACAGCACCACCCCGGCCACATCGACATCCTGGAGTCCCGCCGGAATCCCCGCCCCATCACTGGCCATGAGCACCCCCGAGCGGCTCCCGTCGCGGTCGGGGTAGCCGTGTGAACCCTTCACAAGGTTCGCGTTCAGCGGGATCGCCTTGGCGGGCATGTCGATGAACATCTCGACCGGGTCGTAGCCCGGTTTGCGGTGGATGTCGACGGTGCGGGCGAAGCTCGGGGCCTTGGCATCGTCGAGCCACCAGTAGTAGGCGAACCACGCATCGGCTTTTGACAATAGCACGATCTCGCCGGAGCGCTCGTGGTCGAGGCCGTATTTCGCCCGCTCAGTGCCGACAAGGATCTCTTCGACTTGCGGGTCGGCCTTGAGCAGCGCGGCGACCTGGGCCACATCAACCGGGTTCTTGACGTAGACGTGGGCCACTTGGTGATCGACCATCGCCCAGGCTTTCGACTCACCGGGAACGAGGTACTCCAGGCCGTTCTCCTCACGCAGAGTGAGCAGCCCCGCCGCCCTCAGAATCCGGTTCGGGTACGAGACCGCACTCACCGCATTGATGACGTACTCACTCGCCGCCAGCCAAAGGATGTCCTTGATCCCCGCCGCTTCGTACCCATCGACGAGTCGACCGATGCACGTATCGAGTTCCCCGAGCGAAGCGACTGCCTGCGGGCTGTCCGGCCCGAACTTCTGGGCCGCGTAGTCGAGGTGCGGCAGGTAGATGTAGCTGAACCGTGGCTGAAAATGTTTGGCTCCGACGACTGCTGAGTCGACGATCCACGCGGTCGACTTGATGTTGGCCATCGGCCCCCAGAAGTGCATCAACGGGAAGTGCCCGATCGCATCCCGCAATTGGCCATACAACTCCGTCGGGACGGTGTAGCACCAGAGTGATTCGGAACCGTCCGGGTTATGAATCGGGGCCGGGGTGCAGATGAAGTCGGCCTTGGCCCCCTTACTGTGCAGGGGGAACCAGACGGCGGAGGTGAGAGCGGGGTCGTATTCCTTCAGCGTCTGCCAAATCTGTGGGGCTTGGATGCATTCGTTCCAGGCGGTCCACATCTCGACCTGGCCGGTGTCGCGGTGGAAGAACCCATTGGCGATCACACCGTGCGTTTCCGGTCCGACGCCGGTCGTCATGTTGGCCTGCACGGGGCAGGTCATCGCTGGGAAGTTCGGCGAGAGCGGGACCGTCACGCCGCGACTCATCAATGCGGTGAGCCGAGGCATCTGCGCCAAATCGGCCCGCCGCAAGCCGGGAATCGAAAGGAGAACCGCCGAATGATGCCGAGCCGCCATCTGGTACACCGCCCAAGGGAACAGCAAGCGGGTCGCCTGCCAAGGATGAACTGTGAGATCGTATCGGGTGCGGGAGAGGGATGCGAGTTCCTTCTGGCATTGCCGAGGCCCATGCACAGAGTCATTCGAGGCGGGCCATTCCCATTCGTTGGTCGCACTCCCATAATGAGTGAGTCGATCACATTCCCAAGCGAGGGAGATTCTCGTGCCACACACTTCCGTTCGAACGTCTTGTTTATCCCAGCCCCGACTCCTCCTTGCTGCGGCCATCCTCATGACTTCCTTCTCCGGAGCAAAGGTTCAAGCAGACGATGCCGAGACCGCTGCGCGGGTCGTGCTCTCGAAGGAAGCGGTCCCGCTGACTGCCGAAGAGGCGAAGGCGAAAGCAGACACCTTCGAGAAGATTCCTGCCGCAGATCGATCCGAGTCGGTGCGGATGTTTCTCTCGATCGCTCGCGGCGGAACGATGGACTCGGACGCCGGTTGGTTCGGGCCAGCGCTCTCGATGTTCGACTTCGGCGCGCTGAGCAAGCGATGGGGCGAACCGACGGAAGGCGGGTTTGCCGTCGATGCTTTGAGAGACCCAAAGGACTTGCTCGATCGGCTCGATCGCAACAAGGACGGGCGAATCACAGCCAGTGACTTCGACTGGTCGGACGAGAACCCGTGGGTCCAGCAATCGTATATGGTCAACCGATATTTTCGCCGCATGGACGGCGGCGGGGATGGCCAACTGACCGTCGCCGAGTTCGAGGAGTTTTTCGACAAGGCCCGGGGCGAGAACGAAAGTCTCTCCTTCGAGGCGTTCCGCGATGCCCTGATCGGCGGTGGCCCCGGTGGCGGGTTTCGACCCGGCGACGCTCCCACGATCGATGTCCTGCTCAAAGGTCTCGCCACCGGCGAAATCGGCAGCCTGATGGAAGGGCCCCGGCCCGGCGAGTTGGCTCCTGATTTCGCGCTGCCAACGCTCGACGGACAGTCCTTAGTCAAGCTGTCGAGTCTGTATGGCGAGAAGCCGACGGTGCTGGTGTTTGGGAACTATACGTGCGGTCCGTTCCGGAGCATGTACCCGGGCGTCGAGCCGGTGGCAGCTCGATTCCGCGACCGCGCGAACTTTCTGTTTATCTATGTCCGCGAGGCCCACCCCTGCAACGGCTGGTGTATGGCCAGCAATGAGTCGTCCGGAATCCACATCGAGCAACCGACCGACAACGCAGCAAGGACAAAGGTCGCCCAGACCTGTATCGACCTGCTGAAACCGACGATCCCGGTGGTCGTGGATGGCGTTGACGACACGGTGGGGAACCAGTACAGCGCCATGCCCGCGCGGCTGTATGTCATCGACCGCGAGGGGAAGGTGACCTTTCAATCGGGTCGCGGGCCGTTCGGTTTTAAGGTCGGCGAGATGGAACAGGCGTTGGTGATGACGCTGCTGGAGGGGGTGCCGGGGGACCGGTAGCTGCGGCCACTATGGTCGATATTGTGCGTGACTCACCTCGTAGGCGATGTCGCTCCGCGACTCGCATTTCGCGACAGCATCATCTCATGATTCTTGGGTTTGCTTGATCGTCAGCGTCTCGCTGTCATTCGAAATGTCAGTCGCGGAGCGACTGACCTACGGGGTGCAATCCGGCAGCCATGGGAAGAGTCGTTTCCTTGCCGCCTCATCCAGCGGGGCGCCGTACTCGCAGCCTTCGAACGCTTCAATGTATTTGATCTTCGCCCCACGCTCGGGGCCATAGGTCTTCACGATCAAATCGCGGAACCGGTCGGCCAGTGGAGCGAGGTAGGCCAGGATGAACTCCCGGAGGAATTTCTTTCGCTCCTGAAGTCCGCTGGGCATCATCTGGCTTCCGAAGAACCCGATCCACGGCATCCACTCGTAGAACTGCGACTCGTGGCAATCGAGCATGCCCATCACCTGATCGAGCATCGGCTCGATGTCGACCACCACGGTGGGGCTGAACGGGTAGGGCCGCTGAAAATTGTCCGACAGAAACCCCATCACCGGGTTTTTTCGCAGCGGCGGAACCTCGGGCACTACAGCCGGGACCATCACCATGTAGGCGGCATCGCAGACGATCTGCGAGGTATAGCGGTGGTCCGGGTGATAGTCGTTCGGTCGATGCGTGAGGACCAGGTCCGGGGCGAATTCGCGAATCAAGCGAATGATCCGGTAGCGAGCCTCCAAGGTCGGCTGGAGCCCGCCATCGGGGAACTCCAGCACGTCGTACTGAACCCCAATCACGCGCCCGGCCCGAGCGGCCTCTTCGGTCCGGCGCGCGGTCAGCGCCGGGCCGTACATCTGCTGGTGTCCGGACTGACCGTTCGTCACGCTGACGAACCGCACCTCATGCCCGAGCGAGCGATAGATCGCCGCCGTCCCCCCTGCTTTCATGTCGCAGTCGTCGGGGTGGGCGCCGATGATGAGGATACGGAGTGGGGTGGTGGGCACGGGAGACAGCCTGTTGAGTCGTGGTGGGATCAATTGGTGGAACCTTGTAACTCCAACCAATCAGCAAATATGCCGAAGTGCGGGCAGCGTTTTTGGACAAGATCAGGATCAATCAGGGCGAGAAGCTGACTCGCATGGTCGACTTTGTGATAGATGCCCTTCTGCGTAGGTCTGGTGGCCGCGTCGAGCTTCGATTGGACATCGGCTTTTGGCTCCTGTTCCAAATTCAGTCGCTCAGGCATACTTTTACGGTGGAAGCCTTGGCCATAGTAGCGACTCATCGCGTCAGCATCAGCGAGGAGCCATGTTTCCATGCATTGAACCATCAGGTGGACCCATTCCGATTTGACCCCCTTCAAATCCCACTGGTCTCCGACCCGCGAGATTAAATGCTGCTTACGAGCATTGGCATCGATCGTTCCCTTCTCGGACAATGCCTCCTCGGAATCCACCAGCAGAGCATTGATCTTTCCCGCCTGCTTGCGGTCGAACTCACTCTTGAACGCATTATATGCTGCGGTTCGCGGTCCACACACGGTCAGACTCAGACGGATCCCTCGCGCACGAAATAGCTCCTTTTGCTTGGCAAAGAGTTTCTCAAATCCTAGACGTAATGCCGTATTTCCGTTGGCCGAGTTCTTCCCTTTCGGTCCGGCTTCAATGAAGACTTCAATGATAGAAATTCGCTCTCCTTTCACGGGTTTCCTCCCATCGCTCCCATTCTCCAGACTTCGCCCAACCGGTAATCCTCCAGCCAGTGTGCGAGTCGATCTCTGTTCATGCGTTCGAAAGTCGTGCCCCTTATGTTGTCACAAACCAGGATCGATTCGACTTCGGTAGTTAAGGCTGACACCAATGCATCCGAGTGCGTCGTCACGATCAGTTGCATCCGACTGGAAGCCTCGACCAAGAGGTCGGCCAGTCGACTCACTGCATCTGGGTGCAACCCCATTTCAGGTTCGTCGATGCACAGAAGAGGTGGCGGGTTGGGGGATAAGAGCAAAGCCAAAATTGCCATGAAACGGATTGTTCCATCCGAAAGACGAGTCGCAGGCACTGGCGAAGCAAGTCCATCTTCGATGAGATACAGTTGGAGAGAGTTCCCATAGACTCGAACATTGAATCGGCGGTATCTGGGCAAAAAGGACGCCATGTGCCGATTGAACTCCTCGGCAATTCCGTTCAACAGGAACTCATTCAGCACCAAGCCGAGATTCTCTGCATTGGGGAGCAGTCCAAACCCGTCGAGATCGGTCCGTTGAGGTGCTCGCATAGGAGCCAACCGTCCAAATGACCAATTGTTGAAAACCTGAATCCCATTGAACTGGTGATTCAGCCAGAAAAGCTCCGGATAGAGGTCTTGATCTTTGCGTTGGGAAAGGACCGATTCGTCGGGCACAAGACTCGTTCGTAGGAACGATTTCATGCCTCCTGCAAACACTGGTGCTGTCACGGTCTGATTGGGGTCCGTCGTCGTCGTCGCAATATGCGTTGTCCGGATTTCCGGCGAACCTCCCTGATACCGATAGAAATGGCAACTGTTCTCGTCCGACGGTTCCGCATCCTCAATCGTCTCTTCTACGACCTCCATCCGTTGACCCGCTGGCGCAAACGCGAGTTGATAGCGCAGATCCTTTTTCCAAGGAGTGTCCCCGAGAGTGATGTCAATGCTCGACCGTTCCGCTTTCGGATCCCCTTTCCAGAGCCACTCCGTCGCGCCACCACCCTGGCGAATGGCAGTTGCCAGAGATGACTTCGATGCGGATGAAAGCAGGCCAATCGCCTCGATCAGATTCGATTTCCCCGACCCATTGGGACCAATGATGACATTCAGAGGGGTCAGCGGAATCGCTTCCGCATCCGGTGGGAAGGAAAGAAATCCCGACAACTTGATCGACTTCAGGAATGCCATGACTGACCTCGCTTGCGACTTCGCGTGTCCCGTCTCCGCTCAGTGACCGATCCCATTCACAGCCAACCAGCGTTCGCAATCGAGAGCCGCTTGGCAGCCGGAACCGGCGGCGGTGATGGCTTGCTTGTAGTAGTCATCCGCCACGTCCCCGGCGGCGAAGACGCCTTCGACGTTGGTGTTCGTGCGGTGCGACACGGGCCACTGGATGTAACCCTTGTCATTGAGGGTGATCTGGCCCTTCAAGAAGTCGGTGTTGGGCGTGTGGCCGATGGCGCAGAAATAACCCGACACATCGAGCGTCTCGGTCTTGCTGGAGTCGACCAAGCTGCGAATGCGGACGCCGGTGACGCCTTCGTCATCGTTGCCAAGGACTTCATCGACAGCGGAGTTCCACTTCACTTCGATCTTCGGATTGGCCAGGGCCCGGTCGGCCATGATCTTACTGGCGCGAAATGAATCGCGACGGTGGACGATGTAGACCTTCGACGCAAACTTCGTGAGGTAGTTCGACTCCTCCATCGCACTATCGCCGCCCCCGATGACGACCAGCGGGCGATCCCGGAAGCGCGGCAGCGCTCCATCGCAGACCGCACACGCCGACACACCCATATTCTTGTACTTGTTTTCCGACTCCAGGCCCAGGTAGTTGGCCCGTGCTCCGGTGGCGATAATCACTGATTCCGCCACGACCGTCTGGCCTTCAAGGGTTTTCAAACGGAACGGCCGCTGCGACATATCGATATCGATGATGTCATCGGTCACCACCCGCGTCCCGAAATTGACGGCTTGCTGCCGCATCAATTCCATCAGCTCAGGACCACTGACACCCTTCCCATGATGCGGAGCCATGTTGGCCCGCTTGGCCGAACCGAGTGATGAATCGAGATAGCCCGCCATGTTCCCCGATGGAAAACCGGGGTAGTTCTCGACCTCGGTTGTCATGTTGAGCTGACCGAGGGGGAGCGTCCCCTTCGTGTAATTCTCGTTGTTGAAGGCCCCCTCGTAGACGATCGGATTCAGATTCGCCCGAGCAACATAGATGGCAGCTGCCCAGCCCGCAGGCCCCGAACCGATGATGACGACGTTTTCCGGCACTTCACAGACTCCTGCAACTAGGCAGCCCGCTTGACAATGCAAGGCTACCGACCCGCGACCCGCCGCCTCCGCGACTGGCCAGAATTCGAAGTGCGGACATTAGCCCATGCGTCGCACGGTCGCAAATCTGGACCGAGGGGCTGCGACATGATTCGCACTTTTATCGGGCGGAAGGTTACAGTTCGGGGACCGGCGTGGGGTCACTCGGCACCAGAAGTGGCGCTCGGGGAAGCGGGCGGCCTTCGGGCGTGGCCTCCGGGGGGGGAGCCTCTTCGCCAGGCAATTCCAACAGCCCGGGGACGTTCACGCCGGGCCTCGACGAGACCGTCGCCTCGCGAAACGCCGTGAGATGTTCGCGGCCCCCGTCCAACTGAATCGCCGTGTCGAGTAACGTGTGGCACCGATTGTCGCCATCCAGAAACATCAATACCGCAAGTAGAAAGAGCCGGTCGGCATCGCGGACGTTGACCTTCGTCCAGTCGGCGACTTTCTGTTTGAGTTGGACCTTGGTTCCGTGCTGCTCTGGACCGAGAATGAGATCGAGTGATTCCGCCCGTTCCGGAAAGCGGGGGTCGACGGTGATCGCCTCGCGAAGAGCCGCGACTGCCCCGCGATAGTCGTCGCGGGCGACCTTCACAAGCGCTAACCGGACGTATGGCTCCGGTCGATCAGGAGCCGATTCGATCGCCGAACGGTAACTCTTCTCCGCAGCCGTAAAGTCCCGGTCGCGCAGGAAGCGGTCACCAATTCCCTGCATGCGGGCACTGCGAAGCTGGGCTCCGGGAGTGGACGGTTCGAGCAAGCTCGGGTCTCGTCGCGCGGTCGGTCGAACCTTGATCGGTTGCCCGAGCCCGGCATCGTCGAGCATCCATTGCGGGAGTGGTTGAACCGAAGGTTGGGGCGCTGTCGTATAGACCGGTCCCCACGGACTGACGGGATAGCCCAAGTTGCTATAGCCGTAACCATCATGGAACCCGTAGTTCACACCAAATCCAACCGTCGGCCCGTAATAAAGCCCGTTGGAGTACCCGGCGCTGCCAAACGGCCCCCATCCGCCGTGGCTCCACCCCGCCAGGTACGGATCGTAGATCGGCCCATAGACGCGTCCGGACTGGCAACTCGGTTCGCCGATGCGGGGGATTACGGGATTGATCTGCGGAATCGGCGGCGAGTGACGGGGGATCGTCGATTTAATCCCCGGTTGAAGATAGCGAGACGATTGAGCTGGACAGTTGGCCGTCCAGACGAGACCAAGCAGGGCAACGATCAGGAAACGCATGGCACCTCCCCGAGTCCGGGATGACGCGAATCGCAAAGCCGAGGCGACGACATTGTCTTGTCGATCAGTGTCACGCGCATCGCACGTGAGAGTCGACCCGACTCGCTCTCGATATTCTATCCGTACCGGGCGGGTTGGCTATGGTGGTTTTGTGGTTTTGATTGTTCAGGCTCCCGCGTTGATTCCCAGCGTCGATCCGAGGTAATCTGAGACTCGTAGCAGGTTGAGTGTGGGAGTCACCGTTCAAGGCAGATGATCCGATGCGCAACAAGATTTTCGGCGTGATTGGCATTCTTTGGGGCGGAGCGATGGTCATTTCCATGCTCACTCGAGGAGTCCGAGTCGGTACTGGGTCGTACGGTGCAGGGGTGATTATCGGCCAACTCATGGGGGTGCTGATGCTCGTTGCCGGGATCTATTACGTCGTCAAGCCTTCCGATAGCCCGCCGCCTCGGAAGAAAAAGAAGAAGCGAACTCTGGAAGATTGAGGTCTCATCGAGTTGGTGCCAGCTCGCTGGCTCACGCGGACCCGCTGATTTCTTTCAGATCCGCACGGATCGTTTCGTACGTTTCACAATAGGCCAGTGCCCGCGGGTCGGGTTCAACGCCCCAGTTGCGGCACGCTTGCTGGTAGATCTCTGGCCACCAGTTGCGGTGCTCGGTGAGGCCGGTTTCCAGGTACTCGCGCCACTTCGAAAGAACTTTCGTCCAGCACTGGTCCCCAAACGCCATCGCCCCATTCAGGTCGCCAAAGTCTTTGACATACCACTCGCGGCCAATCTGGGCGTGGAGTACTTCATCGGCCCAATCGAAGTCTTGGAAGAGGCCCGAGAGCGCATCACCCGAGGCCAGCCCGACCTCCCACTCGTAGCGTTTCCCCGTCTTCGGCATCAAGCCCTGCTCGATGTAGAACAGCACGGCATGCCGCTCGGTGGCGGTCAATTGCGTATTCAAGTTGTATGACCAGATGAAGCTGATCGGAATCTGGGTCCAGTCGATGCCCGCCTGCCGAAAGCCGACTTCGCCGAGCATGGCGTGGCGGGCCTCATCCCAGAGCTGGCGGGTCATGTCGCGTTTGAAGCCCCACGGCTTGTGCGGCATTTCGACGAGGATGCTGGCCATCATCTCCGGTACGTCGATCTCGCGCAGCCGCTTGTAGTACATCATCAACGTCTTGTCGCGCGGGGCGAAGGCGGGGTCATACAAGAACGCCTCGGGATTGACTCCCGCGTTGAAGGAGTCCTGAAACCGCTCATCGCGCTGGGGGACGCGGTCGTACTCGAAAGGCTTCCCCGAGTAGAGCGGAGTCAGGGAGTGCTTCGTCTCTGGATCGCGACCGCCCAGGCTGCCTGCGTTGGCGAGTGCTTGTTGGAGCAACGCCTCCAGTGGTCCCCCAACGAGGCTTGAAGTGCCCAGGGCTGTCAGCGTCTGCTCACCGAACACCAGCATGTCGCCCAGTTCGAGCTGGGCAAACCGCAGGATGCGCACACTCGGAGCATCCGCCAGACGGTTCGTCTCGCTCAGATAGCGAGTGATCGAGTCATTCAAGGCGGGCAACAGCACCGCATAAATGCCATAGCAGCGGTCATGCGTGGTCGGGGCACACAGCACCTCGTCGCAAGCCAGTTCCAAAGCCGAGTGCGGGACCATATCGAGCCCCAGCGGCGGCTCGCGCATCTCCGAGACACGCGTCCGAATCGCCTGGGCGTGTTCGGCACAGAGATAGGCGTGATGACTAAACGCCGTCTTCAGTTCATAGATCGGCTCGGCGGTAATATGCGATGTAAAGGTCTGATGCAACCGCTTCCAAACATAGTGCAGTCGCTTGAGCCACTCGACACAGGCTTCGACAGACAGGCCGGTGCGACTCGCCTCTTCGTAGGAACAGAGACCGGCCAGAGGGGGAATGCGGGGAATGGTCATATGCGGCAGCGTCCGACGGAGGCTTGATTGCTGGTCGATTCGGGAGAGGATAGCACAATCCGCACGTCAAGCTTCGTCCGAGTGGAACTCATTGAGTGGGGCCCTTCAGGCGGCCCTTCAGGGCAGGCATTCCGGCAGCGACCGGCCCGGTACAACCGGAAGAACCCGCAAACCTTCCCCCGGTGGTTTCCGGGCAGGGACGGCAGGACCGGCCTTCGTTGTTAATTCTTCATCCAGAACGAGCCCGGTTGACGACTCAA
>JAYSVZ010000409.1:0-4962 GCA_043718305.1 Planctomycetota bacterium
TTCGAAGTGCAGACGTAGAGGACATTCCCGACGCAGGTCAACGAGCAACTGCACATGTTGTGTTGGGAGATCCCGAGCTGGCCCATCATGTCGTACTTCCAAATGACATCGGCCTCGTCCTTGTTCTCGTTCTCTTCGGCGGTGAAGGGGCTGTCATTTTCGTTATCGAGGAATCCTTCGGAATCGAGACAAACGACCTCGCCCCGGCTCGACACGAACCAGACGCGGTCACCGTCGCAGAACGGCGAGCAGCAGATCCCCATGTCCGGCCAGTCATGGACCAGGCCGGTTGGAAGTTTCTGGCTGGAGTGTTGCCACAAGAACTTGCCCGTCTTTTCATCCAGGCAGAGCAGCACGCCGAGATCGACATTCTTCGGATACCGTTTGAGGTAGCCGTGGTAGTTGTTGGTTCCGACGTAGATCTTGCCGTTGGCCACCACCGCATTGCCATAGGTCTGCGATCCCAGAGGGGTCGACCAGAGGATGTTCTCCCCCTTCTTGACATCCCACTTGTCGACGATGCCGGTCGCATCCGGCGTGTTGTTCCGCTGGGTCCAGCCGCCCAACTGCGGCCAGTCCTTGGGACCGACCTTGCGGGTCTTGATCTCAGACAGGAGGGCAGCCGTCGGGTCTTCGGCAGCCGAAGCCAGCGAAGGGACCAGAGCCGCAAACAGGGCGACGATCGAAAGAGTCAAACGCATGGGGCAGGCTCCAGAGCGGAGGGGAATGTGGCAGGTGGGTCAGCAAGGTCAGTTTAGCGAATACGTTCGCTGAGTTGCCAATGGTGTTCGCGACGTGGCCTTTCACAGTGAGAGTCCATTCCGCAGGTTCGGCATCGCCCGACTTCTCGACTCGCATTCTAGCGAAGAGGGCGGCTATTCAAAGGGGACTGATGAGTTCTTGGCTGATGATGTGTGTGCATCAAATAAACAGACAGCCCGAACCACCTTGGGAATGGGCCCTCTTCGATGTGGCCCGTTCTGGCCGGGGGCCGGTCCGTTTACTTCCCCGGGATCAGACGCCAGAATCGCCACTTCCCTTGAGGCCGCGTTTCGGCCTTGCTCCACCCTGAATGATGAGTGGCTCCATGCAGCGTCTGATTGCCTTTGTGACCGTGGTTGGTTTGTCATTCGGTCTGTGTGGTGCCACACGGGCCGAGGCGCCGCTGGTCGTGAATCCGGGGGACAAGATCGTCGTGATCGGGAACACGTTCGCCGAGCGGATGTCGTTCTTCGGGCATTACGAGACGCGGCTGCATGCGCGGTATCCGGGGCACAAGCTGGTGTTCCGGAACCTCGGCTGGTCGGCGGATGAAGTGGTGTTGCGACCTCGGCAGCAGGCGTTCGAGGACCACGGGCATCGGCTGGAGGATCACAAGCCGCAAGTGATCCTCGCGGCCTTCGGGTTTAACGAATCATTCGGCGGCGAAAAGGGGCTGGCCAAGTTTGAGAAGGAATTGATCGACTTCATTAAGACGACCACGACGACCAGCTACGATGGCAAAGCTGCCCCGCGACTGGTGTTGCTGTCGCCGATTGCCAACGAGGATCGCACCGATCGCAAGATTCTCGCGGGGACATGGAACAACGCTCGCATCGAGATGTATACGGCGGCGATGCAGAAGATTGCCGCTGCCAGCAAGGTCGGGTTCGTCGACCTCTTCACCCCGACTAAAGAACTCTTCGCGGAGTCCACCGCGAGCGGTAAGTACCTGACCATCAACGGGGTGCATCTCAACGATGCTGGGTACGCTGTTCTCGCTCCCATCATGGATGAGGCCCTCAGCGGGCCCGCCCCGGCCCTCAAGGGGAACCTTGAAAAAATCTACACCGAGGTCCAGGAGAAGAACAAGCAGTTCTACTACGACTACCGGTCGGTCAATGGTTGCTACATCTACGGGCAACGCAAGACACCGTTCGGCGTCAGCAACTTCCCGGCGGAGTTTGCCAAGCTGCGGAAGATGATTGATGTTCGCGACGGTCGCATCTGGCAAGCCGCCAACGGGGGCACGCCGAAGCAGTCGATCGACGACAGCGGGACCGGCGACTTCGTGAGCACCGAAACGAACTTCAAGAATGAAGTTCACCTCACCACCCCGGAAGAGGCCCAAGCCAGCTTCACACTGCCGCCCGACTTTGAGATTTCGCTGTACGCCTCGGAAGTCGAGTTCCCGGACCTCAAGGATCCGGTGGCGATGACCTTCGACCGCAAGGGGCGGCTGTGGGTCGGGACGAATCCGAGCTATCCGCAGTACCTGCCGGGGACGCCAGTGGATGACAAGATTTTGATCTTGGAAGACTCGGACCGCGATGGCAAGGCGGATAAGCAGACCGTCTTTGCGCGCGGCCTGCACCTGCCGATCGGAATCGAATTGGCCGATGGCGGGGCGTATGTGTCGCTCCAGCCGAACCTGCACTTCCTGAAGGACACGAACGGGGATGATGTCGCCGATACGAACGATGTAATCCTGCACGGCTTCGACTCGGCAGACTCGCACCACGCGATGCACGCCTTCGAGACCGGGCCGGGCGGCGAGATGTACTTCCACGAAGGCACCTTCCACTACTCCCAAATCGAGACCCCGTACGGTCCCGAGCGGGTCAACAACGCAGCTGTCTTCCGCTACGAACCGAAGACCGAGAAGCTCGATGTCTATGTGTCGTACGGGTTCGCCAACCCGTGGGGGCACTGCTTCGATGACTGGGGCCAGAACTTCGTGGCCGATGCCTCGGGTGGTGCGAATTACGTGGCCGCAGCCTTCTCCGGCGATGTCGACCATCCTCGGAAGCACCCGAACCTTCAGCAGTTCCTGGTCAAGCAATGGCGACCGACTTGCGGTTGTGAACTGGTGTCGAGCCGGCACTTCCCGGACGACATGCAGGGTGACTATTTGCTCAACAACTGCATCGGGTTCCAGGGCACGTTGCAGTACCGGTTCAAAAAGGACGAGAAGCCGTACTCCGGCTTCGCAGCTGACCCGGTTGAGCCGCTGATCCGGTCGACCGACCCGAACTACCGGCCCGTCGATATTGTGCTGGGGCCGGACGGGGCGTTGTATATCGCCGACTGGTTCAACCCACTGGTGGGGCACATGCAGCACTCGCTGCGAGATCCGAACCGCGACCATGTGCATGGCCGCATCTGGCGCGTGACCCACAAGAAGCGTCCGTTGGTGGAGCCTGCGCAGATCGCCGGAGCGTCGCTCGAGCACCTGCTCGAGATCCTCGAGATGCAGAAGACGCCCGAGTACCGGACCCGTCAGAAGGCCCGCCTGGAACTTCGCGAGCGGGATGAGGCCCAGGTGATCGCAGCCGTCGACAAGTGGGTCGCCGCCCAGAAGGGGGACGACGTTCATGTCCAGCACAATCTGCTCGAAGCGCTGTGGGTCAAGCAGCAGGCCGATGTCGTTGATGTCGAGTTGCTCAAGCGGCTCTTGGCTTCGAAGGATTTCCGAGCCAGGGCCGCAGCCACGCGCGTCCTGTGCTACCAGCGCGATCGCGTGCCGGAGGTGCTGACCGTGCTGGAGACCCTGGTGAACGACGAGCACCCCCGAGTCCGCCTGGAAGCGCTCCGCGCCCTGAGCTTCTTCGACAGCCAAGCCGCTCTCGACGTGGCGGTGCAGTCACTGATCCATGAACAGGACGACTACCTGGAGTACGTCCTGAAGGAAACGACGACAACGCTCGATGAGCGGATCAAGCGAGCGGGGCAGTAGTTGTCAGGTGTCCCGTCGAAGCTAAAGCTGGGGGTTGGAGTCCAGCCTTTAGGCTGCTCCGGACAGGCTAAAGCCTGGACTCCAACCCCGAGTCTCCGCGTGGCGGGGACAAGTCGACCCCGGCAGGGGTCACAGAAATTAGCCGGTGGTTGAGCGCCAGCGACACCACCGATTCACTGGGCCCCCCCAGTGATTGCATCCCGGAGGGATGCCAGAATGCCGCTCCCCGACCGAGGTACTACGCCCCCATGGTTGTCATCCCCGACTGCGAGCGGAGTGCGTTCTAATGGCTTCCATGCCTCCCACGACAACTTATCCTTTCATCGGTGAGGCTCGTGCTCCGTTGCAACAGTTGATGCCAAAGAGCGGAATCCGGATGAAAGATGAGATCCAGTTCGAGATTGCTGAAGACACGTTTGCTATCCATGGTCAGTATCAACGGTTGGGGCCGTTGTTGGTACACGCATCTCAAGTCTTTCTAGGCATCGGCATGTTTCTGTCTTTCTTGCTGATTGATTTGTCAGTGAATCGATTGCTTGTAGTTGGGTGGACAGTAATTCTTAGCGTTAACACATGGCGTTTTGTCAGAATAGCCGTTCTTCCCTCTGATTGCGAACACTTAATTCTCTGGAAAGATGTCGTGAAGATTGAGTCTCGAACGGGTCTTTTTCGCCAGCCCAGTGTTGCCATCCGAGGACCACATGATCATTTTTTGTTTCACCTCATCCCCGAATGCGGAGTGGAGACGTTCTTGAAGGCCTTACCCCCCGTGGCTCAATCCAAAATCGTCCGTCTTTCGTAAGGTGCTGTGCCATGCGTTTCGGTGTTTTGGGCAATTCCGACAGTTGGTACGTCGCTGATCTGCAGCGCGTGTCGACCGTGCGAGGGCATTGTTGCGAGCGGCTCGACTTTGAGCGGTTGGTCGGGGGCGCGGGAGTTGGGATTCCTTTGGGGCGGCATGCCGACGGTGACCAGTGGACTGATCTCACGACGTTCGATGCGATGATCGTGCGGACGATGCCCCCCGGTTCACTGGAACGGGTCGTCTTTCGGATGGACTTGCTGCATCAACTGGTCGATGCCGGAGTGACCGTCCTCAACCCGCCGCGGTCGCTCGAATGTGCCGTCGATAAATACTTGACCACAGCTCGCCTCGCGCGGGTGGGCTTGCCGGTCCCTCGCACGATTGTCTGCGAAGGGTTCGAAGAGGCGATGACGGCCTTCCCCGTGCTGGGCGGCGATGTCGT
>JAYSVZ010000410.1:0-1736 GCA_043718305.1 Planctomycetota bacterium
AGCGTGCTCGACCTGGCCCAACTCGATGAGCTGGTCGCCCTGGCTGAGGCGAAGGGCCTGCTCGCGAAAATCGTGTACCACAAGCTGCTCGACCCGGACCATAAGAAGCTGCGGACGTTCGTGCAGGACGGGGTGTTGCAGCACGTGAACAACGGGTACTGCACGCTGCTGGAGCCGAAGTCAATCTCGGGCGGGCAGTTCGCGGAGTGGATTCGCGGGCGGAACCCGGGAACCTATGTCGCGGTGCATTACATCAAGCTGATCGACTTCACGTTTGGGGGTCGGTTGAAGACCGTGATGGCGACCGGCCAGCGGGGGATCGTCGGGGCGGCGAATGGCCCGACGTGGGACAGCAACCAGTTGCGGCTGATCTATGAATACGCAGATGGGCGTGAGGCGGCGTTTGACATCCATACATCCTGGGTCAACCCCGATAATTTTCCCGGTTACGTGGAGCAAGAGGTCCAGTTCCGATTCGACAACGGCGTCTGGAACGGCCACTCGCGCCGCCGGGGGATCGAATGTACTGTCGAAGGGAAGACACCGAACGAGGTGAAGATCACCATCAATACGCACTACAACGGCACGTTCGTCGAGCCGTGGGGCGAACGCTCGCAGCGGGGGTACGGGATCGAGGTTCTGGAACGCTTCGTCCGCGAGGTGGCCCGCGTCGAATGGGGCGGACCGGCCTCGGAGCGCGCGTCCCGACTCTCAGTCGCGCGCGGACTGGCCTACAACGACTTGGCCGCCGACCGGCAAGTGGTCGCGGCCGTGCAGTCGCTCGAAGCGATCCTCGACCATGCGAGTCGAGGGATGCCGGACGGCGTCGTGCGGGTGAACGACAACGCGGGCGGGCTCACCCTCTATCTCCCCGGCCAACGTGAGCCGAAGGTGCTGTACCGTCCGCAGGTCTGAGCCGCAGAATCAAGTGGGAACAGCTCGCTCTGGAGCGCAGGCCCACCAAGTCTGAAGTGAGCCCCTAGTTTCGGGAAGCACAGGAGTGAACGCCGTGAAGTATGACTTGTGGATGCCCCGGCAAGTGGTCTTTGGGTGGGGCCGCCGCGTTGAAATCGGAACGCGGGCGGCCGCTCTCGGGAAGCGGGCGTGGATCATCTGCGGCTCGCGCACGCTCGTGGCGAACGGGACCGTGGAACAGCTTCGAGACCACATGCGGGCCAGCGGAGTGGCGTCAGAACTACTCGGCACGATCTCGCGCGAGCCCGAGGTGGAAGACGTGGACCAGTTCCTTCGTCAGCTCGAAAATCAGGGTGGTGCTAAGCCCGGCGATCTGGTTGTGGCGATCGGCGGCGGAGCGGGGATCGATCTAGGTAAGGCGTTCGCGGCGCTGGCCCCGAATGCGCAAGGGCGATCAGCCCAAGAGTACCTCGAAGGGGTCGGCACTGGACAGAAGCTGGTGCGTGATCCGCTTCCGCTGATCGCGGTTCCGACGACCGCCGGGACCGGCAGCGAGGCGACCAAAAACGCCGTCATCTCGTCCCGCGAACTGAAGTTCAAGAAGAGCCTTCGCGATGACCGCATGATTCCCGCCGTGGCCCTGATCGATCCCGAATTGATGGTATCGTGCCCGGCCAATGTCACTGCCTGGTCGGGAATGGATGCGATCACTCAACTCATCGAGAGCCTCATCACGCCGCGAGCAACAGTCATCACGCGGGCGCTCTGCATGGAGGGGCTTCGCACGGCGATTCCCTGGCTGGCAACGGCCGTCCGCGAGC
>JAYSVZ010000042.1:0-8357 GCA_043718305.1 Planctomycetota bacterium
TCACTCGCCAGTGGGGCCAAGGTCTCGTTGGTCCGCTGTGGTAAGAGGGCTGCTCGGTCGAGGAGGTTGGCGACGGAGGAGAGCGCTCGCTCGCGGACGAGACCTTCGGTGCGGACGATCTGTGTCCGCGAGATCACCGGAACCAGGACTGCGATCAGCGTGCCGATGAGGGCGACCGCAACGGTCATCTCGATCATCGTGCTCCCTTTGCGGTGCAAAGGGATTGATTCGGTGCGGGGATCGGCTTGACGGTCGCCCCTCACCTCTAGCCCCTCTCCCCAGGGGAGAGGGGGGCCGGAGGGTGGGACGAATCGCGTTGGAACTGAACGATGTCGCTTCATGACAGTTCCCCCAACAGCTTCACGAGCGGCATGAAGAGCCCGATCACGACAAAGGCCACCACGCAACCCGCCGCGATAACGAGGACCGGATTCACCAGTTCCGCCCAGAAGGTAAACCGCCGGACTTGTTTGCGGTGGATCGCCTCAGCCAGGGAGGTGAGCATGAATTCGAGATGACCCGCCTTCTCGGCAGCGGCGATCCCTTCGGCTTGAAGGGGGCTGACGAGACCTTCCCGCTGTAAGGCGGGGCCGAGTTCGCCGCCGTCGCGAACCGCGTCCGCCACGCGCTGATAACGCGCACCGAGGTCGGGCCGTCCGGGGCGATCGGCTGCCAGCGCGAGCCGCTCCGGGAGTGTCGCCCGATCGCGGGACGCCCCGGCCAGGGTCCGCAACACCTCGGGCCCATCGCGACGCGGGAACCATTGCATGAACAGCGGAAACGAAATGCCACTCCACCCCACGATCTGCAACATCGCCAGAAAGGTCATCCCGACAGACATCGCCCCAATCCAGAAGAACCACCACGATCCACCGCGAAAGGTCATGTCCGATGCGTTGATCAGCAAAGTCGTGATCGCGGGAAACTCGACTTCAAAGCCCTCAAAGATCGTTTTGAACTTCGGAACGATGAAGTACATGACCCCGGAGAGAATCGTCGTCCCCACCAGCATCAGGGCTGTGAGCTGAACCAGCCCGCCGCCGAGCCGGTCGAGGCTCGTGGCCCGCATCCGGTCGGTGGCGTTGTGGGCCAGTCGCAGCAAGGTCTCCTCCAGACGCGGGCCTGCTTCGGCGACCCGGATGGCACACACGGTCGGAATCGACACCAGTTTGTGCCGCTGCAGAACCATCGACAGCGGCTCCCCCGCGTTCAGGGATTTAACGGCAGCCTTGAGTTGCCGTTTACGCCGTTCCCCTTGCGACTTGCTGAACTGCTCCAACTCGCCCGCAATCGGGATCTGATGCCGAACCGAGACGGTCAGCAGCCACAGCAACTGCGACTCGAAGGCCCGCCGCGAGCGCAGGACATTGGTGAGGACTAATAAGAGCAGCAGGATTAGCCCGATGCCAAAGACACTGATGAACGCCACCGCGAAGAGCAACGGATAGACGATTAGAAACCAAGCCACCGATCGCATCCGCCCCGCGATCGGTTCCGCCAATAACGACAGCGGCGTCAGACGATTTAGAACTTCGGCGGAGTCGGGATCCTCATCGGGGCCAGGCAGCAAGTTCGGAACGCGATGAGCCTGCACCCCGACGTAGAGAGCTGCGAATGAGATCAACAGAAAGAATGGGATAGAGAGGTAATCACTTGGAAGATCGAACCAAAAGCGCCCCACAATGACCAGGCCCGAGCCGATCAGCCCACCTCCAAAAGATCGAACGAGGAAGGCCCACCAATGCCGATCTCGAAGCGGCAGGTGCTTCTGTCGCTTCGCGTCGGACCAGAGAAGGCCCCAGGCCAGTGCTGGTAGGCCGAGCAAGAGCAGAACGATCCACATGGTTCTGGCCTCCTAGGAGAGTTGGTTCAAAGTGCGCATCAGGGGCAGGAACATCGCAATGACCATCATCCCGATCAACATGCCAATCGCCACCACCAGCAACGGGGTGAGCCACGCCATGATGACGCCGGAGCGGCCCTCGGACATCTGGGCGAACAGATCGGCCCACGAGCGAAGGATCTCTCCGAACGCTTTCCCCCGCTGTTCCCAACTGAAGAGGTGGGTCAGCTCCTTCGGCAGCTTGGCGGCGATCGCGGCGTCCTCCAGTGGGATCGCCCCGTCGAAGTCGGCGGCGAGGATCTTCGCCTGACGCCGGAGGTGTGTGTCCGACATTCCGGCGGCACACGCCTGGAGGGCGACTGGCAGCGGCTGCTCCGACTCTACGAGCGGTGCGAGTAGCGAGCAGAACTCGGAGTAGCTCGCCGCACGGGCCGAGCTTCCGAGCCAGGGTAAGCGCTCCATGATCCTCGCGAGCCAACGACCGCCAAACAGCAGGAACAGCAATCCGACACCCAGCATAACCATGCCGATGGCGATCGGAACGCGAAGAAAGACCACGACCGAGGAGAGGCTGATCAACAGTTCGGTCAGAGCTGGCAATTCGACACCGAAGTCCCCAAAGATCGCTCCAAACATCGGAGTCACGAACCCCAGCATGCCCAGTCCAAGAACCAACGAGAAGTAGAGCACAAATGCCGGATAGACCAGGTCCAGGGTCAGCCGCTGCCCGACCCGTTTCTGCCGACGGCGTTGGCGCAGGTACTCCTCCAGCATGGCGCCGAGTCGCCCCGTGCGTGTCCCGGCCTTGATCAGCGCGGTTAAATACGGCGGCAAGGCGAGCTGCGGCGACTCCAGGGCGGCTTCCAGCGGCATCCCCATCTCGACCGTATTGGCCAAGCTGAGCAGCCCCGCGCGGGCCCGTGTTGGGCACTCCTCCGCATAGGCTCGCAGCCCCGTCGCCAGCGGAGTCCCGGTGTGGACGACCCGCTGCAACGCTTGGGCAGTGCTGTCGGCGTCGAGTGCGCGCGATGGTTCAAAGGGCCCCATTAGAGCAACATCCTCCAAACCGAGATCAGCGTGCCGAACACGACCCACGCATAGAGCGAAACGATCGCGGCCCCGAAGGTCACCGCCAGTAACCCCGGCAGGATGCGACCGATCCACTCGGCTCGTAGAAGAGTCCGTTCGCGGTAGACCTCGGCGGCCTGATGCAGATTGGCGGTGAGATCAGCCTGCCCCGAGGCACCGGAGAGGGTCCACTTGAGAAAGGTCGGCACCCCCGGCGTATCGAGCAGTTTTTCACTCGGTGGGCGGCCCTGCTCGACCTCGATGGCGGCCCGCTGGCAGAAGGTCCGCAATCGCCCATCCTGCACCACGTCGCCGCAGCTCCGCAGCGACTCCGGCAGCGGGATTCCAAACTCAGTCTGAATCGCCAGCAAGTGCGACAAGCGGGCCAAGTCGGCCCAGCGCGACAACGGGCCAAACCCAGGAACATACCGCATCGCACCGAGCGCGGCATCGCCTCGTGAGACCCGTTGCATGACCCACACGAAGGCCCACCAAAGCCCGACCGCAGCGGGAACTCCCACGGACCAATACAGCAGATTCGCATGCAACCATTGCACCATGCGAATCGGAACGGTCGGCGCGGACCGAAAGTCCGCCACGAACTCCAGGAGGGGCGGAGCTGTGAAGTGCGTCATCAACACGGCCAGCACGAAGGCCACCAGAGCGACGCCCCACGGATAGATCATCGCCCGGAAGAGCGTCTGCCGGAGTTCAGCCATGAGGCGGGCGAACTCGCCCATCCGAATCAGGACGACTTCCAGAGCGTTGCCCTTCAAACCCGTTGCCACCAAGACTCGATACAGTGCGGGAGCCGGCGGGTTCAAGGCAGCCAGTGCATCGGGCAAGCTGGCTCCTCCGTCGATCGACCGCGAAAGATCACTCGCAAAGGTCCGCAGCCGCCCACTCAACCCCGGTCCCGCATTTCGTAATCCCAACTCCAATCCGACCCCCGACCGCAATGCAAGAATCAACTCCTCATTCAGGAGCAGCAGTTCTTCAGAGGTCCAGTCGGCAGCGGGCAACAACGGAGATGATCTCCAGCGACAGGTCCAATTCGAAAGGCGCGAACACGCCGCCTCGGAGTGTCTCCCGAGGCGTTCGATTTGTCGACGCTGAGGGGTTACGTTGGAGGCGAATCACGCGTGGGCGCGAAATCGGACTTCGACGGAAGTCCGCCTCGAAGACTGCACTATGTGGAAACAATCTCGACATTCGCCCGAGGGACTGTCAGCCGCCGACCATCCGCGCAGTGGACCTCGAGAACGCGGGCCTTCGACCCGGTCGGGAGTTCTTGCGGCTCGGGGGGCAGGGCTGAGACGGATCCCAGGACGCCAAAATACGGGTCGCGAATGATCCGCACGGGCGAACCGATGTCGAGCACTCCGCCGCCGACGGTGGCTGCGAGTTTGTTTGTGGCGGAGTTTGAGGTCAGAGGGATCACGACCTCGGGCCGGATCACCCCCGCGCGGATTTGCGTGGCCCCGTTCACCGAGGCGAGGTCACCCGAATGCTTTTGAAAGAGCCCAAACGTCCGGTCGGCCATGGCGATCTCGCCGAAGCCTTCTGTGACGATCACGGTCACACCGATCGTCTCAGTCCCGGTGATCGCCACACCGAGATCGTAACCCAGGACATCGCGCAAATCCTGGTCATCGATCCCGCCGGAGACGAGGGCCGAGACCCCCAGTTCCCGAGCGCGACCGATCGTCGCCCCGAGGATTCTCCGCCCGCCGATCACGATTTTGCCCTGATGCTCGGGGCGCAGCATGTCGGGTGTCAGGTCACGGTCCGCGCGATCGCACACGACGACGACCGCGCCATACGCCTCGCCGCCCACACCAAAGATCCCCTGGATCAGACACGCTTCGGTCTCAACCACCACCCCTTCATTCGGCAAGACCTCGACGACTTGCCCCGCGACGTACCCGAGAACTCGCACCGGGATCGGCGGTCCGCGAAGGATCGCTTGCCCCGTAATGTTTGAGACCGATTCGACGGTCCCATCGTGCTTCGAGAGACATGTCGACTGAAAGAACCCAAACATCCCCGGTGAACGGGCCAGGGCCTCCCCCTCTTGAATGGCCTCACCGACCGCTTTGAGCAGGCACCGCGAGACCTCTCCCGGATTGACCGCTAATTGATTCGACAGGTTGACCGGGAAGACATCTCCCGGGAGTAGCGTCTCGGCCACGACATCCCGCGCGGTCACCAGATCGCCGAGTCGCTTCAGCACCTGCCCTGAAATCGGCAAGGTCCGGACAGCCCGAAACCGGGTCCGCTCCATCACTTGCAAACCGGGAGTGTATGCGTGAGCCATGAGCTAAGCCGAAGGGACTTCTGAGGGGAATCTGCCCGTGCCGGATGATGACCGGCACTGACCGTGACGACAAGAGCGAGGGCGACGCGGTGATGAATCCGCATTTTCACAATCTGACGCTGGACATTCGCACCGTTCTCGCTATAGTTCCTTTCCCTGCCCTCGGGCAGGACACAACGCGGGGTGGAGCAGCCCGGTAGCTCGCGAGGCTCATAACCTCGAGGTCGCAGGTTCGAATCCTGTCCCCGCCATTTGGCGATTTCGCAAGGAATCGCAATTCGACGCAGGCCCCGGCAATACCGGGGCTTTTGCGTTTTCCGGTAGAATTGATTGCGGCTCGTTTCGAGCGGTTTCTGCACCGCCTTTGAGTCCCCTCTCACAGCCGCTTCGAAGTGCTGGTCCGTGGTCATCAGGTAGTGCCGCATCGCCACGCTGGGAGTGTTGCCGAGCCAACCCGTTACCGTCTGGATCGGGAAGAGTTCCACCAATTCCGTTTCCCGGCTGGCTCGCAGGTTGTGAAACAGGCGTGGCCACGGAGTCAGACCAGCCCTTCGAACGATCTTTTCGAACGTCGTCCTCAGATTGGCATTCATCCAGCCTCCCGGCCCCATCGCCGCTTTCCGGTACTTCGCGTCGATGACGTACTCGGCACCGTCTTCGGCCAAATCGAATGCTTCATTGAGAATCGGTCGAAGTTCCGCAAACAGTGGGATGGTTCGACTGGCCTTCCCCGCGTGATGCTCCGTCTTCGGGGAGGTCACGACAATTCGGCCAGCCTCCCCATCGATATCCTGCCACCGGACCGAGAGAGTCTCGCTAGGTGTCCGGAGTCCCCCATAGCGGGCCAGAGCGACAATCGTTCGCCAGTGATGATCCGGGCAGGCATCCAGCACGCGGGCAATCTCTTCTCGGGTCACGAACTGTTGCCGCTCCTTGTGTCCCGTCGCAGCGGCCTTCACGCCCTCGAATGGGTTCTCATGGATCAGTTTGCGACGCAGCATCGCATGGAAGAATGAGCGGGCCACCTGCAAACGCTTGTGGACAGTGGTCGGAGCGAGCTTGCGACCGATCAGCGATTGTTTGAAGTCATCGGCATCCCCCGGCAGGATCCGCTTCACATCGCGAGACTCGCCAAAGAACTCTTTGAGGTCGCGGATGACCTGCCCCTGGACGATCTTCGTGGCGGGCTTCAAGTCATTCCGGCTGTCCATGTAAGTCTTCAGAAATGTTCCAAGTTCGACCGCCGCCTGCACTGTGGGTTTGGGAACTAAACCCACCCGAGCCAGCTTGTTGGCCATCGAGGGGGTGAGCGCTGCCACCCAGCCAGCGATATCGGCTTCCAGTGGATGGCCGGTCCGGATTGCAGCCATCAACTGTTCGACGCGGCACTTCACCGTTTCCGCTGGCCTTTGGGACTGCAAACCATTCAAGTTGGCGTGTCGTGAGAGAATTCTTTCACGCTGCGCATTTTTCGATGGCCCGGTAATCCTCTGTACCCCGAAGGATGTCCGCGACAGTCGCCGCGTACTGGCGTCCGGGAGCATCGTGGTCGGCCAGGATCACCACGGCCTTCCCGGCCAGTGGTCCCCAGTCGGTCTGCTTGGCCGACGATGAACCGTGAGCGGATGTCGTCGCCGTCAGGCCGATCGACCGCGCCGCATCCGCTGCCTTTTCCTCTTCGCACACGAACACGCGGTCCGCGTTGGCCAGCTCGGGCAACCGGTACAGCGGTCGAGTGTCAGGCATGCCACTCAGCCGCCAGCCATCGGCGTGACGACTGACCGGGCGGATGTTTTTCTTTCCATCCGGCAAGTCCCAACGCAGGACGATCCCGACCGGCTCGCCGTCAGCATCATGGTCGGTCCAAGACATGCTCACCGGTCCGTGAGAGCGCTCAAGTGCCGCCACCGCCTCACCCGACGAACCGAACGCCGGTCCCTGCGGTTTCGCGGCCTCGCGTCTACGGTTCCCCGGTTTCCTCTGAAGTGGCCGAGGTTCCGTAGACGTAGACACGGTGGACGGATGTGAGAACAAGTCCGCAGGCTGCAACCCCACCGTCTCGCAAATCCCACCGACGTGGCATTCCGCGTGGCCGTACACCAACGCCCGGCCATCGTCCCCTTCGGCCCCCGCCACTCACTTCACCGAATACACCTTCAGCACTTCATCCCCGTAGTGGTTGATGACCTTCACGGCGATTTGTGGGGTCTTCCCTTTCACCTTGGGGACGGGACGCGGGAAGGGCTGGCTGGTGGTTTGGTAGAGTTCGCTCCAGGCGGCTTCGTCGATCTCGGCTTTCAGCGCTCGCTTCAGCTTGTCGTATGGGTCGCCCGCTCCGGTGAAGTAGGCCAGCCGGACGAAGAAACTCTCCCCGTCGTAGTTCGTGTCGATGAACCAGCAGGCGATATCGTCGGTCGTCTGGCTGCGAACTTCCCCCGTGGTCGGGTCGTACACATCGACGCCCCGGATCTCGACGACCAGATCATCGGCCCGTGGCACGGGCGTCCCGCCCGTGTTCTTCGGTTTCTCAGACATGGGCGGGACGCCCATGCCACCGTGGATCACCATCCCCGCGACTGTGCGAATCAAAATGTCCGGCTCGCCGAAGACCGTGAACAGGTTCCCGGCTCCGGTCTTCTTCAGCAGCTCGTCCCCCATGCTCAGGTCGGGGTTCATGCGGCAGATCTGGACGTTCAGCTTGCCGTACCGCTTGGTCTCTTCATCGACATGCGGGTCGAACGAGAACCCGCAGATGTAAAGCATGTCGAACCCGACCCCTTTAATCGCTTCCTTGGCGGCTTCCTTGACCAGATCGGGGCCGACGGTCCCATGCTCGGGGCCGATACAGACCGCCACCCGGCGTGCCTGCCCGTGGGCATCGGTGTAGGTTCCGGCGGCATGCACCCATTCCCCGGCGTACGGTTCCAACGTGTCGAACTTCAGCCGGTCTTGCTTGTTGCGGGACTGAATTCCGGCCTTCTTGAGGTTCTCGATAATCATCGTGCCAAAGTCCCCCGCGCCGTACTCGCGGACGCTCAGCCGCTGGTTCCGCTCCTTGGTCTTGGCGACCGTCAGCCGACGATGCGGGGAGAGACTTTCAAACGTGAACGGCCCCGTCACACGCAGCCG
>JAYSVZ010000411.1:0-16421 GCA_043718305.1 Planctomycetota bacterium
TCATCCGGTAGTCGGCCTTCCTTGGCTCCGCGTTTGTCGGCGTAGACCATCTGCCGGGCCGAGGGGACGAGGATCGACTCGCGATTGAATGTGTTGGTCTTCTTATCCTTCACGAAGTGAAAGATGTGCGTGTGCGAGCGGCTGAACTTGTATTTGCAGTTCACGCCGAACGTGTAGTACCAGATGACCCAGCTGCGGCAGTGGAACCCGACCTGCTGCGAGAGGAGTTTGAGTTCGGCAGCGTAGTCGTCGCCGATGGCCAGCCAGAATGTGCCGTTGGGCTTGAGGGCGCGATGCACCCCGCTGATCCACTCCTTCGACCAGCTGAGGTACGACGGGGCGTCTTTGCGGTCCTCGTAGACATCGTACTTGTAGCCGATGTTAAACGGGGGATCGGCGAAGACGAGGTCGACACTGCCCGCGTCGAGTTGCCCCATCGCCTGGATGCAGTCAAGGTTGTGAATCGTGTTGAGCGCGAGCAAGGCGGGGCCTCCTGCCGATGGGTTGGTTCCAAGAGCGGAGATGATGTCACAAACGGGGGCGAATTTCATCTGTGCGGGGCGTTCTGGACACTCACCCAATCCCGCGAGGAGAATGCAACTGGTCGACCGGGATGCACATTGATTACCATGAATCGCATTCCATCGTTCTTCCAGGATGACCCAGTCATGTCGCACTCCATGGATCGTCGCCAATTCCTCGGGACCACTGCTGTCGCTCTTGGGGCGACGGCTGGTTCATCGCTCCTCGGTGCTGAGTCCCCGAAGCGGCCCAAGCTGCGGATCGCGGTGAAGTACGGGATGATCCAGCACGCGGGGGACGAACGGGCGAAGCTGGAGCTTGTGAAGAAACTCGGGTTCCAGGGAGTCGAGATCGACAGCCCCAGTGGGATCAACCTGCCCGCGCTCAAGGCCGCCTGTGAAGCGACTGGGATCGTGATGCATGGGTCGATCGACTCGGTGCATTGGAAGGATACGCTCTCCGACCCCGATGAAGCGGTGCGAGCTCGCGGGCTGGAAGGTCTCAAGACGGCCATCCGCGATGCCCACTTCTTCGGAGCGGAGACAGCGCTGTTGGTTCCCGGTGTGTCGCGAAACGGCGTCACCTATCAGCAGTGCTTCGAGCGGTCCCAAGCGGAGGTCAAGAAGGCGCTCCCGCTGGCCGAGGAACTGAAGGTCAAAATCGCCATCGAGACCGTCTGGAACGACTTCATCACCTCGCCCGAGCAACTGATCGAGTACGTCGACGCTTTCCAAAGCCCGTGGGTCGCCGCCTACTTCGATTGCAGCAACATGTTGAAATACGGCGTCCCGGCGGCGACGTGGATCCGGAAGCTCGGGAAGCGGATGGTCAAGTTCGACTTCAAGGGGTATCACATGGAAAACAAGTGGTGCCAGATCGGCGAAGGCAGCGAGAACTGGCCCGAGGTGCTGACAGCCCTCGCCGAAATCGGATACGACGGCTGGGCGACATCCGAAGTCGGCGGCGGCGGGGAAGAGGTCTTGAAGGACATTGCTGAGCGGATGAAGCGGGTTCTGGAACTGGCGTAGTGGCTGACCTCCAGCTCTAGGCACGGGTGGCCAGTGTGGAGTGAATCGCCGGTGTTGAATCACGACCTTCGCAGCCACTGGCGGCCCAGAGCGACCGCCAGTGGCACCGATGAGGGCGCTTCGCGCCACTCCCGATCACATTTCGGACCACTCCGATTCGCATGCTCCCTGTAGGTTCTGTTTCCCCATGAATCTGACTCGTCGCTGGTGGTTGAAAATGACCGCCCTGTTGTTCGGCACCTCCTCGGGGCAGTACGCATTGGCGGGCGAAGCGGGGGCGAAACCGATGCCTTCTGGATCTCCGTTCGGGACCGAGTTCCCGAACCTCGACTCGCTGGCGAGCGGTGAGTGGTGGAAACGTCCCGTCCCGATGGGGCCAAACCCGCCGCCGCCGATGGATGTGCCGCGCAACGAGGTCGTCGCGTTTGCCCTCTACACCCATGATCGAGGCATTCTGAAGCTGACTGCGCAGCTGTACCCTCTCAATCCGGATGAAGATCGGAGCGTGCGATTAGAGTTTCAGCGAAACGATGCGTGGGTCGAAGTCGCACAGGTCGAGGTCACGCTGCCGGGCTGGAGTGCCCACTTCCGGGTCACCGAGTGGGACTCGACACAGTCGGTGCCCTATCGTGTCCGGCACGGTGAGGAGGCCCTGTTCGAGGGGCTCATCCGTCGTGACCCCGTCGACAAGGATGTGATCGTCATCGCGAACATGTCGTGCAATTCCAGTCGCACGACGGGGCTGCGGCCAGAGATCATCGAGAACCTCAAGCGGCAAGACCCGGACCTGCTGTTCTTCGCCGGGGACCAGACCTACCGCCATACCGAACACACCGCTGGCTGGATCGAGTTCGGCCTGCAGTTTCGTGAGGTGATGAAGGACCGCCCGACGATCTCCATCCCGGATGACCACGATGTAGGTCATCCGAACTTATGGGGGGAGAACGGGAAGCAGTCGTTCGACCGCAAGGGGATGGCCGATGGCGGGTATTTCTACCCGGTCGAATACGTCAACATGGTCCAGCGGCAGCAGTCGTGGCACTTGCCCGATCCGGTCGACCCCGCTCCTGTCGAGCGCGGGATCACGGTCTACTTCACCCGGATGCGCGTCGGCGGAATCGACTTCGCGATCCTCGAAGACCGCAAATTCAAGTCGGGACCACAAGGCAAGATTCCCCCGATGGGCCCCCGCCCGGACCACATCAACGACCCGAGCTACGACCCGCAGACCATCGATTTACCCGGCTTGGAATTGCTGGGGGAACGCCAACTCAAGTTCCTCCGCGAATGGGGCCAGGACTGGACCGGGGCGGAAATGAAAGTTGTCCTGTCTCAGACAGCCTTCTGCGGTGCGGTCCACATGCATGGCGGCGTGAAGGATCGGCTCTTGGCCGACCTCGACTGTAATGGCTGGCCCCAGGCTGGCCGGAACAAGGCCCTGGCCGAGATTCGCAAGGCATGGGCGGTGCATCTGTGCGGTGACCAGCACCTGGCCGTTGTCGTCAAGCACGGCATCGACGAGTTCGGCGACGGGCCTTACAGCTTCACAAGCCCCGCACTGGTCAACACGATCTACGGCCGCTGGTGGCACCCGCTGGATGAGCAGGCGGGACCGAACCCGGTCGCGGGGAGTCCGCTCCCCTGGACCGGCGATTTCAAGGACGGCCTGGGCAATCGGATTTCGATGCTGGCCTATGCCAATCCGCCGAAGATCACCGACGAGCAGCAACGGGCCGATGGGTACGGGATCGTGCGGTTCGAACGCTCGACCCGGAAGATCACCTTCGAATGCTGGCCCCGGTTTGCCGACTCGCAAGACGGTGACCAGGTCCAGTTCCCCGGCTGGCCGATCTCCGTGAAGCAGGCAGCCAGCGATGGTCGAAAGCCGGTGGCGTGGATGCCAGAGTTGCATTTCGAAGGCTTCCCAAGCCCCGTGGTCCAAGTCATCGCCAAGGCCACGGGCGAGATCCTGTACACGGTGCGCGTCCAGGGAGCCAAGTTCCAACCGCCGGTATTCGCTCCTGGGAAGTACACGATCAAGGTCGGTCGTGACCAAGCGAATCAAGTCACGCTCGCCGATCTAGAAGCGGGCGAGCCAGTGGGCAGCGGAACTCGAATCGTGCCGCTGTGATCTCATGGAGGTCCGACGCGAATAGCCACGGCCTTGTCACGCTCGCCCTCGCTGACGCATCGGGTGACTGAGGGCTGCGTAAAGTGCGTCTCGCACTCATTGGATTTTGCGACGCAATATCCGCTCTTTACCCACCTTTTCAAAACCCGATAGAATGCGGAGGTTGGAGCATCATTAGTCGCATCATCGAACTTGGTTCCGTTGACCGCGACGTTCAGGAGGGGATCGTCATGTGGTACAACATCATCGTCGTGTGCATTCTGCTGTACTTTCTGGCCCGGGGAGCGGCCAAGGGGCTGGTGTGGCAACTTGCTGGGATCGCGGGGATTCTGCTGTGCGTGACCTTCGCGGGGACGGCGTCCAAGATCATCGGGCCGCACATCAATCTTCCCGCTCCGACGAACCAATGGGCGGTGATGTTTATCACTTACCTGCTGGCCTCGTTTGTGGCGTTCGGGTTTGCCCGTACGCTGAATACGTGGATCGAGAAGATGGAGTTAAAGGAGTACAACCGCCATTTAGGGGCGGCTTTTGGACTGCTCAAGGGAGCCTTGCTCGTCCTGATTATGACCTTCATGATCGTAACCTTCTCCGAGAAGTCGCGGTCGCTGATTGTCGATTCAAAGGCTGCGCACATTGCAGCCAAGATCATTCATCAACTGGAACCGATCGTCCCCGATAAGCTGAACCAGGCGCTGGGCAAGTACATCGACATGTTCGAAGCGACCAACTTCGGAGGCGGTCGTGATGCGCTCCTCTCCGGAGATGAAGTGCCCGCCGAAGAGGAGTTTCCGTTGGAGGCCGCTCCGCAAGATGAGATAACCGATCTCGGGACGATGGAGCCGTTCGGAGCGGTGAGGAACTCGGGGAGAACCACGGCCCCCGCCGACCCGATCGCGGTGAGCCTGTACGATGACTTAATCAATGTGGTTGGCAAAAAGGCGGCGGACAAGCTGGCCAGTGAGCTAGGCGGAGCGAATCCTCGGACGCGTGAGCAACTCGAAGGAGCGATCACGGGAGCCCTGCAAAACGCCGACCGACAGTCGCTCTTCGAACTCCAACAACGGCTTCAGGGAAAGCAGTCACTGCTCCAAGAGGTCGGCGACTGGGCCATTGAGAGCCTGGCTGATCCATCGGCGAATGTCCCGAATACGGTACCGACCTCACGCCAGCCCCAGCCTGCAAGCTATCCACCCAATGTCGCGAACACCACGCGTCCATCGACGCCCACCCGACAACCGGCTGCGAAGAGTGTGCCCGTAGCCCCCACGGGTCAGCGTACAATGTTGGACGACATCGTCGCGGCGAAAACGCAGTTTGCATCACTCCAGAAGCAATACAAAAGTCAGTATCAGGCGATCCTGGGGGATCTCCCGAAAAATGTCGGGGACGCTGTCATCAAAGACTGGCATGGCGATCTGACCAATTCACCCAGAGATGCCGATCCCGAGACCGGTGTGAATACCCCCTACCAGGAACGCATCATCCGCCAATTGCGATCGTTTCAGGTTTCCGAACAGAATCTCCCGGAGTCGGTTCGCAAGGTTCTGACCGATTTTCGGCTGACCGCCACGGGGGCTGAGGTCATTCGATAAGACCATTAGCCAGCCTTCAGGCAACTGCGGAAAATAATGTACCCGTAGGATGGCATTTTAGACTGTCTCAAGACGAGCGAAGAATTCACCAGTCCGCCAGAGCGAAATTCACGCATCACCCGAGGCGACAGTCGCCAAGCTTCCCTCCTCCGCCCCAACGGAGCAGCCACAAACCAGCCTGGGGCAAAGCGACCAGCGGGAGCGCCGCCCCAGGTGTCGGAGATCAATAGTCCTCAGCCCTGAAAGGGCGAAACAACGCTGGGACTCGCATAGTGCCGCCCTCCGGGGTCGGTCAGGCAGACATTCGCACTCCATCAACGGGTGGCGATAAATCGCGACGACATCCACTGAAGATCAATGATGTAGGACTTCAACCGTCAGAATTCTGCGACCGAGATGGGAGACTCTCCCAGCCCCGAACAACCGCCTCCACAGCCGATGTCACCGCTTGCGGAAACAGGTCGACCCGTCGCAGGAACCCATGAATTTGCCCTTCGCAGGCCACGCGTTCAACGCGGACGCCAGCCGCTTCAAGGCGGTCCGCATAGGCCAGCCCCTCGTCCCGCAGCGGGTCGTACTCGGCGGTGAGCATCACCGTTGGCGGGAGTCGGGCGAGATCACCTCTGAGCGGCGAGGCGTACGGCTCGCCGCCGCGTCCCGTGTCGCCCAGATAGTGGTCCCAGAACCACTTCATCGTCTCCGTCGTGAGGAAGTACCCCTCCCCATTTTCGTGATAGGAGGCGGTGTCGAAGCGATGATCGGTGATCGGGTAGAGCAACCATTGCCCCGCGATGGCGGGTCCACCACGGTCACGAGCCATCAAGGCCACAGAGGCGGCCAGATTTCCCCCCGCACTGTCGCCACAGACGATCAGTCGAGTCGGGTCACCGCCGAAGTTCTCGATGAACTTCGAAGCCCACACCGTTGCGGCATAGGCATCCTCAGCCGCTGCCGGGTAGCGTGCCTCGGGGGCGAGTCGATAGTCGACCGATAAGACCATCGCTCCAGCGGCGTTGCACAACCGCCGACAGAGAGCATCATGGCTCTCGATCGAGCCGACGACCCAACCGCCTCCGTGAAAAAAGATGACTGTGGGGAACAGTTCATCACTCTCTTCCGCCACTTGCGGTGTGTAAACCCGTGCAGCCAACTCTCCAGCAGGGCCAGCAATCCAGATGTCGCGCGTGGCCGAGACTGGCTCCCGCTTCGTCTTCAGGGGAGCGACCAGTTCTCGCGACTTCTCGGGGGTCACGGTGTGCAGCGGCGTCCCGGTGGCGTGAAACGCGTCGAGGTAAGCCTGGGCTTCGGGGGTCAGGGGCATGGGCAGGTTTCAGAAAGGGCGGGCGTAGCAGAAGTCGTCAGACTTCTGCTGTCCTCAGATCAGCATCTCAGGGACGGCAGAAGTCTGACGACTTCTGCTACGGGGCGATTATAGTCGATCCAGGGGATTGCCAGTCGCCGTGAGCGGCATCGGCACGGGCCCTCCCGTGCGGTGCGATTCAAACACAGCCAGGACCATTTCAATCGCCCCGCGAGCTTCGGCCAGGGAGCACTTTGGCGGGCGATCCTGTTCGATCGCTTCGATCAGGTCGCGGGCGGCAGCGGGGTTTCCACCCTCGTAACCGGTGGCGGTGAGGGTCTCCGGTTGATCGATCCCCTGGCTACTGATCGTTTGCCATTTCGCCTTTGAGGTGGGGCCACTCCAGTGTGAATCTTGGATCAAGTAACCCGGGTTGCCGTAACCACTCGTGTGGTCGATGACGCCTTTGGATCCATAGATTCTTAAGCCGAATCGGTTTGGGTTGCCGCCAGCCCCCTTTTGCGAAGAGAAGTGGCCGATCACGCCGGACCGAAACCGATACTGCGCGTCGACGCGATCCCCCGCCAGTGGGCCGAGTCCTTCGTTCCCCGCCCGAACGTGTTCCTTGGTGACCCGCTGTCCGGCTTGCCGCAGCGTTGCGTAGCACGTTTCCGGCTCTCCGGCGTAGGCTCGCATCAGATCGAGGACGTGTGTCCCGAGCACCCACAAGTCCTCGCCACCGCCACGAGCATCCTCCTTGCCGCGCGCCCGAATCTCCAGAACATCCCCGATCGCCCCTTCGGCGATCAGCTTTCGAATGATGGCCAAATGCGGCGAGTACCGGCTGATATGAGCCACCGCCAGCTTGAGGTGCCGCATCTCGCAGGCCCGCACGATCTCGTCCGCCTCGCCGAGCGTGCGGGCGAACGGCTTCTCCAGATACATATGGCTGCCGTGCTCGGCACAGGCCAGTGCCATCTCGTGATGCTGGTCGACCCATCGCGGGCAGATCGCCACGATTTGCGGCTGCTCCTGGTCGAGCATGGCGCGGTAGTCCGCGTAGCCTCGGGCAGCTCCGGTGCGCTCGATGGCCTTGGCCCGTCCCGCTTCGACCGGGTCAGCCACAGCCACGACCTCGCAGTCGTCGAAGCTCTTCCAGACGGCATCAAGTCCGTGGCCGTAGTCGCCGCGTCCCGTGCTGCCGATGATTGCCACTTTGTATTTCGGCAAGGTCCACCTCCATCGCCATTCCCGTGGCCGCAAGCGCGCGGCCTGCAAAGCAAGAACGGATGATACCGCTCCCGGTCGGGGAAGCGACACCATCCGTTCATGGAGCGATTGGATCACGAACCGATACTAGCGAGTGGCTCGCGGGGTGTTTCCCAAATTGGTATTCGGAGTCCCTTGTAGAATCTGACGGCCTTGGCCGGTGGCAAAGTCAGTCAGTTGGATCACGGCGGGCCCCAGCAGGAACAAGAACACTGCGGGCATCAGGCACAACACCGTGGGAAAGAGCAGCTTAAACGTGGCGGCATTGGCGCTCTGGTCGGACCGTTGACGCATCGTCTCCCGCATGCTGTCGGAGTAGTCGACCAGGGCTTCGCTCATACTGGTTCCCATTCGCTCCGTCTGAACAAGGAGCGATGTGAACGAGTGGACTTCGGGAACGTCGACCCGCTGACTGAAGCTGACGAGGGCCTGTTGCAGGGAGCCGATGCGGGCCTGCTCATTCACGATTCGAAGCTCTTTCGACAGTGCCGGATAAACCGGGGCTAGTTCGCGACCGACACGACCGAGGGCCTTGGGAACGGCCATTCCCTGGCTCACACACATGTTGAGCAGATCGAGCATGTCAGGCATCCCGTTGCTGATCTCACGCAACCGTTCTGCGGCCCGGCTGCGGATGATCATCGTCGGAAGAGCCCAGCCGAGAATCGGCAGAATGACCACACCGGCCACAAACAAGATTTCGAGTTGCGGCGGTCCTAAGACGAGCATCAGCCCACAGAACAGGATCGGCAGGAAGATCCCCAGCATCCGCGTGGCTGACAGATTGTGCCAGGCATGGCGACCATACTCGCCCGCATTCTGAAGCGCCCGAGTCAGTTCGCGGCGGCGTTCATCCGACTCCGGAAGCATGGCAGCCAGCGTCGTGGTGAGCGGACCATAAGTCAGGTCGGAACCATCACTGAAGACCTCGTCATCCAGACGGGCCTCGTCCTTCGCGGGCTGCATTGAGCTGGCGGTGACGTACCCCGTTTGCCAGACCCCGGAGCCGGTCGGTTTTTGACCGAAGATGCGGGAGCGGCTCCCTTCCGGGGTGGCGACTGGAGTTTCGTCGTGGATCGAGGGGGACTCGCGGCGGACGCGGGGCTGTGGTTCCGGTGGCGGAGTTGTCCGAGCAGCGGGTGCTGGCGGAGTCACGGACCCCTTGGGAACCGGCTGTGGAGCGAGTGGGCTGATGACGCCCGAGGAGACTTTATGCCGTTCCACCGGCTTATCGGGACGGCGGCGGACGGCACTGTCAGCGCCCCGCGCGCGCCAAGCCTTGTAGATGATTCGCACGGTTATGATCGCTGACAGGCCCAGCAGCAACAAGACGATGGGAAACTTTTCCATGGCGAATTCCAGCGGTCAAGGCGAGTGGGCGAAAGTCAGGGCGGAGCGACGGGAGAGAATTCAGACGGGGAGTGTTCCACGGGAGGCGAACCCCAAGTGACACTACGCCTTCTTGCTGGTCGAAAGGATGCGGAGCACCCATATCGAGCCGATCACTTGCAAGACGATCGCGAGGAACGTCAACCGGCTGGCCCATGAAGAGGCGGTCAGTGTCTGTAGATAGTTGGGATCCTTCAGCATGAAGAACACCAGAATCCCCGGCGGCAAGGCGATCATCAGAATGGCCACAGCCCGGCTGGCAGCAGTCGCGGCAGCCAGGCGGCCCTGAAACTGGATGCGGTCCCGAATCGTGGTCGAGAGCCGTTCCAGCACGCGGACCAGGTCTCCCCCCGTTTCGCGGTGGACCCCCAAGGCTGTGGCGAGCACGCTGGCACTCACCAAACCGGTCCGCATGGGAAGTTCATCCAGAGCAGCGGCCAGTGGTAACCCGAGCGCGACGCGATCCGTGCAACGGCGAATCTCGCCACCCAGCGGAGACGGGGTGTCGTTGGCCACCACTTGCAGGCAGGCTTCCAAGCTGCGTCCGGTTTTGGCGGCCCGCGCGAGTTCGTCAATCATTGGCGGCATCTGGTTCATCATGACCGACTGTCGCCGGGCCCGCATGAGGGTGGCGATGATGATCGGAGCCACGAAGCCGAGAAGACCCGCCATCGCGGCGATGAGAAAGTCTTCCTGGTATACAAACGCCATTCCACCCAGAGCCACCCCGGAACACATGCACAAGGCCAGCACCATGCTCGGTGCCAGGCCGATGCCCGACTGAATCATCAGCAGGTCGAACCACGAGTTAATGCGGTTGCCGATATCATCGGTGTCGCCCGCAGCAAAGGTCTCCTGCTCGCGGAGAATCCCCGCGAATTCAGGATTGGAAGTGATGAGATCACTGGACATGTCGGCCTCGGGTCATGCAGTCCGTCGGGGGCGTGGGATAGGCTTCCAGCCTGTCATCGGCGGTGGTCGACAGGCTGGAAGCCTATCCCACTCGTTCAATCTCACGTGAAGATGGAGGTCGCTTCGAAGCCACTCTTCAGCTCACGAGCTGAGAAGAGCTTTGGATTGAGATCGATTCCGCGAGCGGCGATCCGGCGGATGCACTGCGGTTCGTATCCGGTGGCGTAGAACGATCCGAGCATCCGGCCCGCGCTGTCGGTCCCGGCCATCCGGTAGACGAAGATGTCTTCGATGTCGAATTCGCCGTTGGTGACACCCGTCAGTTCGGAGATGCGCATCACCTTGCGTTCCCCGTTCGCCAGACGAG
Source organism: Planctomycetota bacterium (assembly GCA_043718305.1). Taxonomy (GTDB): domain Bacteria; phylum Planctomycetota; class Planctomycetia; order Planctomycetales; family Planctomycetaceae; genus TH-plancto1. The sequence continues at coordinate 10,514 of JAYSVZ010000411.1, forward strand.
CCACATGCAGGAAGATCTGAATCGCGGAGGCGATGTACTGCCGGGCGACGCGGGTCGGGAGTTCCGTACCCGAGAGGGCGATCATGAGTTCGAGTCGTTGCAGGGCGTCGCGCGTGTCGTTGGCGTGAACGGTACTCATCGAGCCATCGTGGCCGGTGTTCATGGCTTGCAGCATGTCGAGGACTTCGCCCCCGCGGGCTTCGCCGACGATGATCCGGTCGGGGCGCATCCGCAGTGAGTTACGAAGCAGGTCGCGAGGCGACACAGCCCCCTTGCCTTCCACGTTCGACACCCGCGTTTCCAGTCCAACCACGTCGGCTTGCTGCAATTGCAGTTCCGCCGTTTCTTCGATGGTCACCACGCGTTCGCTGGCGGGGATGAACCGGCTCAAGTTGTTGAGCATCGTCGTCTTACCGGCACCGGTTCCACCCGACAGCAGAATGTTCTGCCGTCCCTTGACGCTGGCGATCAGGAACTCGGCCATCTCGGGAGCGAGCGTCCCCATCCGGACCATGTCTTCGAACTGGAGAATCTTGCTCTTAAACCGGCGAATCGACAGCGTCGGTCCCCGCAAAGCCAGCGGCGGAATCACCGCGTGCAGACGCGATCCATCCGGCAGCTTGGCATCGACCATGGGAGCGGTTTCGTCGACGCGACGACCCGCTTGACCGACGAGTCGCTGAATGAAGTGCAGCAGGTGGGCATCGTCGGCGAACTTCACATCGGTCCGCTCGAGCAGACCGTTCCGCTCGATGAAGACCGTGTCGTGACCGTTGACCAGCACATCCGAGACCTCGGGGTCGTCCATCAGTTCCTGGAGTGGACCGAAGCCGTAAATCTCATCCATGAGCTCCTGGACCATCATGTCGCGATCACGACCTTGCAGGTTGTTCTCGGGTCGCGAGGCAAGATGGTTCGCCAGCCCCTTGAGCTGCTTGCGAAAGTCCTCTTCGCCGAGTTCGCCGACCTTGGACATGTCGATCGAGTCGACAATCTGACGGTGAATGCGGGTCTTGAGTTGCTGAAAGTCGCGGGTATCGAAGCCCATGGCTCGTGGTCCTGACGAAGGTCCGATGAATGTGTGTGCAGTGAGGTGTGTGAATCAGTGGCTGAGGAACAGCTTGTAGATGTGGGGGTTGGTCTTGTCGGTTCCGCCGCCGCTGAGCCAGGTTGCGTCCTGGTGTTCGAGGAGCGCTGTGCGGGTGACGATGACGGCAGGCTGAATCGTGAGGTGCAGCGTCTGCTGGCCAATGTCTTGGACGGCCAGGATTCGAACGGCGACCAAGTCGACGACCGAAGCCTGACCGAGTGTGTGGGATGTGGCGTTGTGATTGTTGTAGACACCGCAGATTCGGGTCTGGCCGACGAGGGAGTCGAACGACTCTTGGATCGGTCCCAGGAGAGCTGCGTCGACATCGAGTCGTTGCGGTCCCTGATCGGTGCGGAACTCGTGACCGAACGACTGCAATTGATCGAAGGTCCAGCCGGTGCGAATCTGGTCGGCGACCTTGTTCTCGTGGAGTCCGGTGCCGATATCGATCGCGAGCAGGTTCACCTGTTCAGAATCGTCTTCGTCGGACCCGGTCGCGACGGTGTGCAGCCACATTTCGGGGATGCCGTCTGGTCCGGCGTAGACCTCGCTGGTCGCGGGGTCGTAGCTGTAACGATCAGATCCCAGCTTCTGTTCAATCTGGCGTTGCCAAGTGTCTTGTCGCCGGGGGTCAAGGTGCGTGAGCAGGATCGCCATTGGGAGGGCTGGGACGGGCCCGCTCTCCGTGGGAGCGACTCCGACAATGCGGTTATCGACACTCGCCTCTGCAAAGGCGATCACGTCTGCGTGCCCCTTGCCGGTCAATTCCTGAAGGAATTGCCCCACGGGGTTGTTCCGACTCTTCAGTCGAGCTGCCCGGACGACGCAGGTCGTCGCGTGGTCGTTCCTTGGAACGAAGTTGATATCACCGGTCTCGGCGTCCGCTTCGATCGTTCCAAGTTTCACATCGCCGTCCTCGCCGCTCAGCAACTCCACCGGAGTGGCTGTGACAAAGTTGATTCCACCGGCTTGAATAGCAGCGGCCCGGACCAGATCGCTCCGGTCCGAATCGGGTTGTTGCAGCAGGTGATCGGTGGCCAGTTGGCTGGCTCCCGCGAGGGCCGCGGCTTCCGCAGCGGCTTGCAGCTCGACTCGAGCGGCGTCGACCCACAGCCGGTCAAAGACGAGCGCCAAGCATCCGCCCACGACCAGAATCGCGACCGCGATCGCCAAGATCATGCTGCCGCGACGCGAGCGAGTGGCCGGATGTGGGTGGAGGGAGTGCATAAGGAGGAAGGCTGAAGGAGGAAGGTTCTAGAGGTTGCCTTCTGCTTGGCCGACTTGGCCACCGAAGTTGCCGCCGGGGGCTCCGCCTTGACCGCCGTTGGCTCCAGCTCCATTGGCACCGGCACCGGCACCGGGGGCTGTTCCTGCGGAGTCGCCTTGCGGAACCGAGTAGAAGCCGTTGCCATAGCCGCCGCCGCCGTTTCCGCCGCCGTACCCACCCCCATATCCGCCGTAGTCGTCACGAGGGCGGTCCATCGGGGGAGGCGGAGGCTCTTTGCCGCCGTTGTCGCCATAGCCGTAATCACCGTTTCCGCCATATCCATACCCCGCAGCCCGACCGAGCGGAGCGCGTTCGATGGCCCAGCGATCACCGCGGAGGCCATCCTTGAACAGCGACAACGAGCGTTGGTGGCCCGCGTAGATCTCGGTCACGGTCGGTCGCTTCTTTTCGCTCTTCACTTCTTCCGGGGCTTTGAGGCCCAGGATTTCGTCGAGGTAAGCCCGGTCCTGATCGCGAAGGACGAACTGGTTCTCGGCCTTCCCATCGGGGGTGTAAGTCAGGTTGAGTTGTCCCTTGCGGCTGGCGAGCAGCAGCACGTTGGCATGATCGGAAGTCATCTCGAGGGTCACCGAGTTTTGTCCCCGGCTCGATTCGATACTGCCCGTCATGTTGCGATTCATGGCGACGACCTGAACCCCCTTAAAGAGGGTCATGATCATTCCACCGTTACGAGCGGCATCCCGGTAGTATGCCGGAACAAAGTGGATGTCGACAAAGTCCCCGGCCTTGACCAGCCCATCGACAGCCGCCACGCCATCCGCCAGTGCCACGGTCACGGCCCGCATGCCGGTTCCGACCTTGAGCGGCGGACCATCATTCGGGGCATACAGGTCCATCGTGCTGATCGGCTGGGCGGCCTTGATCTTCGTCTTGACGATCCGGTCGACGAGGACGCGATCGGTCTTCACCAGATCACGGGTCAATTTCGATTGCAGGAGACGCCCAATCGCGATGTGGGCTTTGGTGATCTTGGTCCCCGGTTCCAAGTCGGCGATGGCCATGGGAACATCGATCAACGGATCGATCTCCACCTTGTCTTCGCGGGCCAGCAATTTCTTGCCGATGTACGCGAGCACCAGACCGCCGACGATCAGCAGCATCAAAAGAGTCAATGTGGCGGGTGAAAAACGCTTCACGTGAGAGTCTCCAGGAACATCAGCTTGTGTGATTGTGGTTCAGTGATGGATGGCGATGGATGACGGCTCGATCCCTCGTTACGGCACGGTCATTCCTTGACCATGCGGGTTTGGCAATAGAGATCGCGGCCGCGAAGGCTGTAGCCGATGAGCCATAGCAGGTCCGGTGACGCAACAGCCATCGGGACTTCCACGGTCACACGGACCGGGTCGCCCGAGGTTTCGCCGAGTTCGGCAGTGACCCGTGCGTGAGCAGCCAAGCGGCCTCCCAGCGCGGACCGGACTTCGTCTTCCACCGATTCACTCGTGGCCCCAAAGATCCTCGCGGCTCTGGCTCCGGCTCGGCTGGCGTCAACGACATCCCCCCGGGCAAAGAAGAGCAATGAGAACTCCAGCAGACCGAACAGCAAGACCATTAGGATCGGGAGCGTCAGGAGCAACTCCGCGCTCAGGACGCCGCGCCGCCGTCGGGAACGAGTCCCGACTGAACCTGACAGGGTGTGTGGTTGTGTGGGGTGGATCATTAGGCAGGCTCCCCGGTCTGGACGGGAGGTGCAGCAGCGGGAGCGACCGGACGGTCGAGCGTGGGGAGCTTCCAGGCCATGACGAGCCAGGTCGCGATGCAGACCGGGATGGCGTAGGCCATAATCCGGCGGCGCTGTTTCTCTTGGATGGTCTCGCTGCGGGGCTTTCCGTCGGCGGTTTTGGCCTTGGAAAGGTATTCACTCTTCATGCTGCGAGTTCCCTTGGTGAAGACGCCCCACATGACCATGGCGACCGTGCCGACCACCACTGTCGCTGTGCTGGAGATCAGCACAAGCAGCGTTAAGCGATAGCCCAGCCAGACGCTCAAAGCGCCCATCAGCTTCACGTCGCCACCGCCGCCGCCGCCCACAATCCAGAGGACGAACAGCACGCCAAACCCGACCAGAAACCCCAAGGCGGCGTTGCCCAGCCCGGCCCATTGATGGAACAACGCCTGATAGACCCACCCCGCAAAGAAGACGGGGAGCGTCAAGTTGTTCGGAATCCGGTGCTGGCGGTAGTCCCAGATTGCGGCCATCGCTGTGAACAAACCCACGACGACGACGAGAATCCAGGAGGCGAGGCTCAGGGTGGGCATGGAAGGGAAGTTCACTCAGGGAATCGAGACTTTGGTCAAGCTTATGATGCAACCCTAACACACGTTGCCGAAAGAGCCGGTGGATGTTGCCGAACCGTTACAGATTTCCTGGCCCTTATTGTTTACCCTGACGGTTGAGACTCAAAAGGGAATCTGTTTCAAAAGAGCCACATCCGGCCAATTGGGCCTCGCGAATTGATACAACCCCGATTATTGGTACAGGCCGGAACTTGTTCGGACGTAGGATGGGCAATCCTGCCCGTCCCGATGCGAAGATTCTGACGGTGAAGCCAGAGTTAGACACTTTCGGACGCGGCAGCGTAGCGACTATATTGCGCATGACGCTGGAGTGTTCTTAATACAGCCAACTGCCGAAGGGGACGGGCAGGATTGCCCATCCTACATTGGCGTCCGGCCCTGGGAGACAGTGCGACCGCTCTATTCGCTACGCCGCAAACGATCGCTTCTCCACTCATGCGAATCACGGCCCCCGATTGATGCGGTCCCCGTCGTCACGTCGAAAGGGGAGAGGACTCGGTCTCTCTTTTTTCATTCCGTGATGGTCACACTGGAGTGTCGCCCACTCCGGATGAGAATGTGGACTGAGTCTCTGCTTCGGGAGTGACTCAATGCTGGCTGCTCAATTGTCGGATGATCAGATGGCGCTGATTGGATGCGCGGTGGTCTTTGCGGGTTGTATTGTGATGATGATCGTCAGTCAGAAGATTGGCGAATCGGTGCGGGGCAAGAAACCATCGACGCGGGAGCGGATCGTGCCGTTTCCAGCCAAAGCCTCCCGAGCCGACGAACACCAGACTCCCGAGCGGCATGCCGCTTAGTCCAACCAGGATAGCGTCGTGCGGAAGGTCCTTGGTACGATCCTGACTGACCGCCTTTAGCACTCGTTTCCGAGGATCACATGCAACTCAAAACTGCCGCCTTTGGATTGGCCATGCTGGCGACGGGCTATCTGCTCGGGACTGGAGCCTTCCGGGGAGTCGCGCTCGACCAAAGCGTCACCGCCCAAGGCAACGACACCCCGCTGTCGGAAGACTCGGAGGCTAAAGTCCGGGCGGTCCACGACACCTTGAAGGCGGCGATGGATGCCCTCCAGCAGGACGGACTGTATGCGGGCCTGACCGAATCGCCGAACGCGTTTCTCATCTTGGCTGGCGGTGGCAATGCCATGGATGATCTGCTGTCCGGCCAAGGGGTCGATCCCGAAACCTTCGCCGCCCTGTACGCCGGGCAGGCGAAAGCAGAAATCCGCG